>NZ_CP043633.1:1200000-1500000 GCF_012974865.1 Nonlabens sp. Ci31
TTATTAGATTCCCTAAGAATCAACAGTAGCATAAATAAAAGAAAATAAATTTCGTTCATTACCTGCATGGTTTTAAATGAATATTTCAAGAGTCAGAATGTGCTTGTCGGCGTTCTGACTTTTTTCTTGCCCTGACTTTCAGGATTCCTGTTTTCAAGTTTTGAACATCAGAAATTTCTTAAAAGTATATCAAATATTGACATTAACTTAATGATAAACAGGGTGTTATCATTTAAACGGTTTTTCATAACCATTTGTAGAACAAGAGGTTAAAACTATAGTTTTCATCACTGCTCAGTCCAGTTTAGAAGGGGTTCCTAAAAAAAAAAGGAAGAAGTTATCCACGCTTTCGCGAAAGCGAAATACATCAAAAACATTGTTTGAAACGCAGCTTGTCAAGTTTTAAGGAGGTTAAAGAAAGAATTCTTCATCTGAGTGCTAATTAATTAATAAGGTTTGCCAAATCTCAGAAAACAAAAAAGCCAAGGATGGAGCTCCTCAGCTTTTTCTAGTAGTCCAAAATAACAAAATATAGGACTCTTTTTTATAAGGTTCTTCTTTATTAAGTGATAAAGAAATCCAACAAGTAAAAGTTTGTTTAACTCATTTCATGATGTCGGGCTGCAAATATAGTTTGTTGGAATAGGAGTTAGGGCTAATTTGAATAGATATTTATAACTATTTTGTAGGAGCTATTTTTTAAATAAAAAAAGCCATTGCTTATTGCAATGACTTCTATAAAAAATTCTTGTGGAGAATACCGGATTCGAACCGGTCACCTCTTGCCTGCCAGGCAAGCGCTCTAGCCAAATGAGCTAATCCCCCAAATTATTTTCAAAACATTCTCATTTAAGGTGATAAGTTCAAATTGTTCACCTTCCCGACCGAAAAGTCGGGACGCTCTAACCAAATAAGCTAACGCGCCAAAATTAGATTTCAAATATACACGGAAGTTATCATATTTTAGAGATTATATTTACACGCTTTATGGCAGTACAAATCAACACATCACAAATCCTCAAACTCGCGATACCAGCTATAATTGCGGGTATTGCAGAGCCGTTGATCAGTATTACAGACCTTGCTATTATCGGTAAAATGGAAGGTGATACGACCAATGCACTTGCTGCAATAGGCTTAGTTGGCACGTTTTTAAGTGCGATTATTTGGACGCTAGCACAAACTAAAACGTCCATTTCCTCTATAGTTTCCAATACTTTAGGAGCAAATCAGCTGGAAAAAATCAATGATTTGATACCACAAGTGGTGTGGTTAAACATTGTTTTAGGAATTCTTATTTATCTGATTACTGCTCCTATTGCCAGCTTTATATTTGCAGCATATAAAGCGCAAGGAGACGTTCTTTCCATTGCTTCTAGCTACTATCAAGTGCGTTCTTTGGGATTTCCTATGACGCTGTGTGCGTTTGCTATTTTTGGTATTTTCAGAGGTTTGCAAAACACCTCATGGGCGATGATTGCGAGTCTTTCAGGCGCGGTGGTAAATATTCTATTAACGCTCACTTTAGTTTATGGAATTGATGGTGTGATTCCGTCTTATGGAATTATGGGTGCAGCTTATGGCAGTTTAGCAGCACAGTTGGTCATGCTGTTGATTGCTATCTATTTTCTTTATAAAAACACGATGTTTAGTTTAAAGTTGACCATCTGGCAACCTCATGAAAAACTCCGAAAGCACATAGGTTTAACAGCAAATTTCTTTTTGCGTACTGTTGCTATTAACGTGGCGATTTATTTCTCCTACAGATTTGCAAATGACTATGGCGTTGCCGAGGCCGCTGCTCATGCAGTACTTATGAATATATGGTTGTTGTTTTCATTTTTAGTAGATGGTTTTGCTAATGCAGGAAACGCCATAGGTGGCAAGTTGTTGGGCTCAAAGGATGGAGAATCACTCAAGTATCTAGCCAATAAAACCTCGCTTTACGGTGTTGTGATTGCGGTGTTTCTAACCATAATTTGTGCGCTTCTATACCCAGTATTAGGAAATAGATTCACAGATGATCCTGAGGTATTAGAAATTATTGCTAACACCTTTTGGATCGTATTGCTTATGCAACCCATTAATGCGGTGGCCTTTGTTTATGATGGGATTTTTAAAGGCTGGGGAGAGGCTTCTTATTTGCGCAATTTGTTGTGGCTGTTAACGGCGCTGGTGTTTTTACCAGTTTTGTTTTTGCTCGATTACTTTGGATGGGACCTCTATGCTGTTTGGTTTGCCTTTTTTGCTTGGATGATAGGCCGTGCCGCTGTTTTATTCTTTAAGTTTAAAAGTAAGGTCGCTGCGATGGAGTCTTAATTTCTAGTTGATATAGGAAATGAATTAGGTAATAATTACCTTTTAATAGGCAATCAGCTCATACAGCAACTTTTATGTCTTACAGAAGATAGAAAGCCTAATAACCACAAACATCTTCTTAAATAGTATCTTTGCAATATAAAATAGTAGTTAATGAATGCATTACTCATAGAGGATACTACGTTCTTAGATATCATGGGATTTCTAGGAGGTTCAGGACTGTTTTTAGTGCTGGGGATACTGCTCATTATTGTAGTGGTTTATAATAAATACAAACGCAAAGGATGAGAAAAGTACGTATTACTAAGGAATTTACATTTGAAACTGGTCACGCTCTTTATGGTTATGACGGGAAATGCCGTAATGTGCATGGGCACAGCTATAAACTTGCCGTAACGGTTATAGGAACTCCTATTGATGAGTTGGGACATGTAAAGCACGGAATGGTGATCGATTTTGGTGATTTGAAAAAGATCATTAAGGAAGAAATAGTTGATCCTTTTGATCATGCAACGGTGTTTAATAAAAACACTCCCCACGTAGAACTTGCCAAAGAACTTTCAGATCGAGGACACGACGTTATTTTAGTAGATTACCAACCTACCAGCGAGATGATGATCATCGATTTTGCCGATAAAATTCAAAAACGATTGCCTGCAACTATCGCACTGCATCATTTGAGACTTAGAGAAACAGAAACCAGCTATGCCGAGTGGCATGCTGCAGATCACTAGGAGGGACGATTTTTTAAAATGTAAAAAACGTTTTAGTTATTAATTTGATAATACCAGCTACCAATTGATAAGTAGCCGAGATCACATTAGGCTTTTTTTCTTCAATATAATTTGCTTCCATGTGTAAGGTATTTTTAATAATTTACTAATATCTAGAAATTTATTTAATATAAAAGCTAAAACACATAATTATTCGATGAAATACATGCTTTGTTAATTTATTATCTTACGAACGTCCAGAGCAGGATATAAAAAAGCTCCTTAAGTCAACTTACTGACTTAAGGAGCTTTTTTATAATAGGTATTTTATACCTACTTCTTTATCTTAGGCAATTGCATTTCAATACCGTTATTTTCTCCTACTGTAACTTCACTGCTTCCTAGAATAGTAACCTGACCTACTGTAAAATCACTTTCTTCTGCTTCAAATATATTGTCCACATACTTCTGCGGATTGCGATCTATGTATGGAAACCAAGTACTGTGAATTTGGATCATGATTCTATGCCCTTTTTTAAAGGTGTGCAATACATCTTGTAAAGGGAAATTTACTTGAGTCTTCTTACCTTCTTTAAAAGGTTCTGGCTTAGAAAAATTATTTCTAAAACGACCTCTAAAGGTTTCTGCTCGCACCAATTGTTGGTAGCCTGCAAGAGTTATATTTTCTGGTGTGTACTCGCCGTTTGGTTCGTCATCTGGATACACATCTATAACTTTTACAATAAAGTCTGCATCAGTAATGTCTTTTAAGATCACTTCTAGGTTGGCTTGAATTTCTCCAGCAAGACGCATGTCGTTGTCTAGAATCTCTGTCTGGAAAGTCAGCACATCTGGTCTTCTTGAAGCATGTCTTTGATCGTCGGTCATGTAAGCTCTAGGTGTAAAAGTTACTGGAGTTACTTCACTTCTAAAAGGAACCGGTTTCATAGGATCGCTTATATAGGTATGTTTCACATTCTTATCGCCTGCTTCATTGATCAACAACTCCCCATTTTTGCCAAATCCAAAAGTAATTGTAGCGTCTTTAGGTGGCCATTGAGTAAATTGATTCCATTCTTTTAAACCCGTATCAAACATATAAGCTTCTGGCAATTGCGGATTCTTCTCTCCTTTTAAGTGATGCTCAAAGAATGGCGTTTCGATATTTTTTTGATAAAATGTAGAAATACTATCACCAAAGTAGATGTGATTTACCATTTGCTTACCGGTTTCTCTAGACCAGTTTCCATGACTCCATGGCCCCATTACAATAGTGTTATTTTTATTAGTAGGATTATTACGTTCTACACTTTTATAGATGTTGAGTGGCCCATAAAGATCCTCAGCATCAAACCAGCCACCTACGGTCATTACGGCATGATCTACATCAGTTAGATGATTGATAATGGCGCGCTTTTGCCAGAATTCGTCATAATTAGGGTGAGTGGCGACATCTTTCCAAAAGAAATTATCTGGAAAAATATTTTCAGTGACATTTTTCAGTGACCCTAATGTCATGTTGAAATCATAACTGTCTTTTAAGTTTCCTGCAGCTCTCATTTTATCCCACTTGTCATTGTACCAGCTTTCTGTAGTAGGTTCTGTCTGGTGTCCAAAAACTGGATATGCCATTAAATAACTCTGTAAAGTGGCTCCCATGTGATGAAAGTCATCAAAGAAAAAATCTCCGATAGGTGCTTGTGGAGAAGAAGCTACTAATGAAGGATGCGCTTCTGGAAGTGCCGCTGCGGTATAGAAGCCAGGATAGGAAATACCCCATTGGCCTACTTTATTATTATTGTTAGGGACATTATTAATAAGCCATTCTATGGTATCGTACGTATCGCTGCTTTCGTCAATGTCTTTCTTATTATTGACATCGTTACCTGCAATATGTGGTCTCATATTATCAAAGTCGCCTTCACTCATCCATCGACCACGTACATCTTGATAGACAAAGATGTAACCTTCCTCCATCATGAATTTATTAGGTCCTAAAGCGCTTTTGTACTCGCCTTCTTCATAAGGTCGCACGCTGTAACAAGTGCGTTGCAACATGATAGGATATTCTTTAGAAGTGTCTTTTGGTGCATAGATGACGGTGTATAAGTTTACGCCGTCTCGCATGGAGATTTTTTCTACCGTTTTGGTATAGTTTTCTTTGACGTAGTTGGAGGTAGGTTGCGCTTTCGCGAAAGCGAAACTAACAACAGCAATGATGGCTAGAATAAAATTTTTCATGATTTTTATTTAAGAGATGCTAAATATAGCAGTTGGATACAAAAAAAGGCCTTCTGTTAAGAAAGCCTTAATATAAGTAATATAAAATTTTTACCAGATCAATACACGATCTTCAGGAGCGATGTACATACCATCTTTTTCTTTGATATCAAAAGCGTCGTAAAATGCTTGGATATTTTGAAGAGGTACGTAACCACGATACATTCCTGGAGAGTGTGTATCGCCTTTGATACGTTGCTTGAGCGCCTCATCTCTCATTTTAGTACGCCAGGCACTTGCCCAGCTTAAAAAGAAACGTTGTTGTTGTGTGTAACCATCAATAAGTGCTACCTCCCCTTTATCCTCTAGCCATAAATTAAGGGCATCATAAGCAGCATTTACGCCACCTAAATCGCCAATGTTTTCACCTAATGTATAAGAACCATTGATATAAATACCAGGCAATACTTCAATTGCATCGTATTGTAAAGCTAGATCGTTCCCCAAAACTTCAAATTGTTCTTTATCAGCATCGGTCCACCAATTGGTCATGTTACCATTTGCAGCAAATTTTGCACCTTGATCATCAAAACCGTGGGAGATTTCATGCCCTATAACAGCACCCATACCACCGAAGTTGATGGCAGCATCTGCTTCATAATCATAAAAAGGTGGTTGTAAAATAGCTGCTGGAAAAACGATTTCATTATAATAAGGATTGTAATAAGCATTCACTGTTTGTGGAGACATGAACCACTCTGACTTGTCTACCTGTTCTCCTAGCTTACTCATATTATCATTATAGTTGTACTCTTGAACAGCAAGCATATTGTCAAACAGAGTACCACCATCTTTAGGACTTTTAATTTCCATCTCAGAATAGTCTTTCCATTTATCTGGATAACCTATTTTAATGGTCATTCCGTTGAGTTTTTCTATTGCTTTTGTCTTGGTATCAGCACTCATCCATTTTAAGTTATTGATGCGCTTCTCGTAAGCTTTCTTTACGTATTCTATCATTTCTTTTGCCTTAGCTTTTGCTTCTGGCGGGAATTTTTTATCAACGTAGAGTTGGCCTAGCGCTTCTCCTAAAGTTCCATTTACGGCTGCAAGAGCTCGTTCATCTTGTGGGCGTTGTTCTTTTGCACCACCCATAGTCTTGCTGTAAAAGTCAAAATTTGCATCTTCTAATGCTGTCGAAAGCGAGCTGGCAGCGTTGTCAATTAGAGACCATCTCATATATTTTTTCATGATTTCCAGATTTGCTGGTTTCCACATGGTATTTAAGGCTTTTAAGTAATCTGGTTCACTGACAATCAGATTATCAAATTCTTTCATTCCAGCTTTATCAAAATAGGATTTCCACTCTATCGCAGGGGCAATTTTTTGAAGGCCTTCTACGGTCATAGGGTTATAAGTCTTGCTTGGGTTTCTTCTAGTCACTTTGTCTAGTCTAGGAATAGCCATAGACTTTTCAAAAGCAACAATTTCACTTGCTGTTATTTGAGCTTCAGCTTTCTCCATTCCTGTCATTCCTAGCATTCTAGCAACGTGCATTTCGTATTTAGCTAGTTTTTCTTTACTGTCTTCATCTTCTCCTACATAATACTCACGAGCCATCCCTAAAGATCCGTTCCCTAATTGGGCTACATTCATATTTGTATCCATAGCGTCTGGTGCCACTCCTACATAAAAGAAAGCATTCAATCCTTTTTTAGCTAAGTTAGCTTTCACGTCTAGCAATTCATCCAGGGATTTGATACCTTCAATCTTTTCAAGATATGGAACTAAAGGTTGGTAACCTGCTTGGTTACGAGCCTCGTTATCCATCATACTTTGAAAAACATAAACGGCTTTTGCTTGATCTGATTCAGGGTCAAGATCTTTATCGTTCATAGCCTTGTCTAAGATAGCGAGCACATCTGCATCGGTATCTTTTCTTAATTTGTTGAATCCGCCCCAAACAGTTTGATCGTCAGGAATTTCTGTGGAATCTATCCAGACACCATTTACAAAGCGGTAAAAATCATCTTTAGGAGAGGTGTTTTTATCCATGTAACCCAGCTCTAGTCCAGGTTGTTCTTTTGCCTCAACATCTCTTTTGGTTTCACAGGAAACTAGGGCAACCAGGGCCGCTCCAGCTATTAATAGGCTTGATTTAATCTTCATTTTAGTTCTTCTTTAGTTCAATTAATTGGTTTTCTAAGATACAAAATTATTCACTCGAATTGTTAAGCAGGTGATTTTCAATACTGCTAGTTATGAATGCGGCAATACTTATCGACAGAAGGCGGTAGCTAAAGTGTGAAAACAACCATAAAAAAAGGCTTTCCTAAGAGAAAAGCCTTTTATACCAGGTACATTTTAAAATATACTGGATGTAAAAAAAGGATCAGTTGTCGATTATTTTACAATCAATTTTTGAGTTACTGATCCTCTCACGGTGGAGATATTTATAAAATACATTCCTTGAGACACACCAGATAAATCAACCTGGTGAGTAGTTCCGGAATTCTTTTTTCTTGTAGCAATTCTTTTTCCACTGACATCGTAAACACTATAATCAAATTCTAGAGCCGCATTCCATGCGATATTGAAAACTCCTATGGAAGGGTTAGGATAGATGGAGAACAAATCTTCGAGAGATGTTGACTCGGTGCTTAAAGTTCCATTAATTACAAAGTTATCAATTACCGCTCCTTCATAAGTAACCGATTGATCTGTTCTTAAAACATATCTAAACACTACTTCTGTAGGATTATTAAGAGCGCTCAAAGAAAGGCTGTAATTATTTAAGGTTGCAGAAGCTCCAGTCCATTGGGCCCCTAAACAATTATAACAATTTGAATTGTTAGGGAATCTATTAGAATTATACCAGTTAGGATCAGCTGCAGAGCCTAGAATACTCCAGTTATCTCCACCATCTGTTGAATATTCCATATAAAGTAAATCCCAATTATTTTCTATATCAAAAGCCATATCAAATGACAAAACAGGGTTGGTAGCATTAGATAAATCATAACAACCTGAATATAAATAGCTGGTAGAATTATTGCCGTATGGACCAGAGAGATTAGTGGCATAAACATTTGAAGCGCCCGCAACAGTGCTTCCTAAAACGCTTCCATTTGCAGTACCTCGTTGCCATGTAGAAGATGCATCACCTTCATTGGAGGCAAGAAAATCTCTATTTTCAAATTGGTGTAAGTCGTTCACTACGCCAGAGGAGTTGCTTAAAATTTCTATAAAGCCTTCATTATTAGTAGAGAAGTAATCGTTTGCTGTGGTCACGGTGACATAGATAGTATTTGCTCCTAAAGCTAGATTAAGTCCTGGAGTATTTATACTGGCTGTTCCTTGCGGAGCGATAGACACACTGGTTTGCTGTGAAATACTTGTCCCTCCATCAATACTGTAATTGATGTCAACGCTATTTATAGCAGTCATTCCCGCGTTTTCTAAAATAATGTTTACAGTATTATTTCCACAAGCTATTTCACCGCCATTAGTTAGAAGCTCCACTACTCTTACGTCTGTATTGGGGGCAACGCGTTGGACAGCCGTTTGCCAGATACCTCTGCCGTAGGTTCCAGCGGTTAAGGTGTTGTCATTAGTGTTTATTTCGAGGTCTCTAATATTTACATTCGGCAAATTATTTCCAAAGGAATCCCATAGGCCATTACTTTCATCATATCGATAAGTACCTACAGTAGTACCCACAAATAAAGGTTCGTCTAAGCTTAGTGCTTGGTGTGCTAAGGTGTTTTTACCCAAATTAGGAAGGTTACTAGTTATGTTTGTAAAGCTGGCACCTTGACTATTACTTTTATATACTTGACCATTAGAGAACCTTGTTGCAGCATAAACAATAGAACTATCATTAAAATTGACTTCTATAGCAGAGATGTTTTCTGGAAAGTTAAATATGCTAATAAAGTTTGCTCCAGCATCGATACTTCTATATAAAACTTCATTAACTGCAGCATAAATAACATTATCGTCGTTAGGATCTATTTCTAAAACATCAATATTAGAATTGAAGGCTGGAGATACTGCAGTAAAAGAACCGCCAACAACTTTATACAATCTGCTGTAGCCGGCATAAATAGTTCCCCTACTATCGGTTTTCATAGGAGTGATCCAGTTCCCTTGTTCAGGGCCATTTATACTGCTTGAGAGACTGTTTCCTCCATTGGTAGAAATATACAAACCACCTCCACGTTGTGTGAAACCGTATCTAATATTGGAATCAGTTGGGTCAATCCCAGACTCCATTCCATCAGCACCATAATAATTCTTCCAAGAGCTTGCGCTTCTCGAAAAGCCTCCGTTATCTTGCAATCCACCGGCAATGTCTGCGCTGGATTGTTTTCCCACAGCAATTCTATAAAACTGCCCTATTTGTGCACTGCTAGTCAGATCAGTAAAGCTTGCTGCTTCATTAGTACTTCTATACACTCCACCGTCAGACAGAACAAATAACTCATTACCAAATTGTCTTATCTGGTGAATATCTGCATGGGTATATGCCGCTTGCGAACTATTACTCCAGCTGTTGATCTTGGTAAATGAAGAACCTCCAGAAGTAGATTTCCACACATTGAGACATCCTGTGTAAATAGTTTCTGCATTAGTTGGGGAAACCTCTAAAGCTAGGTCGTACCATCCTTGAGCACTTTCTAAAATATCAGTGCCGGTGTCTCTTTTAGAAAAAGAAATACCACTATCGTTGGACCTATAAACACCTACAAGAGCCGCACTACTGTCAATTATAAGCAAGTAAACATAACTTGCATTTGCAGGAGAAACTCCTATTACAGACCTTCCTTGATTAGTGGGCAGTCCAGAAGTGATTTGTGTCCATGTCGCTCCTTGATTTGTAGATTTAAAGAATTGCGACAACGTAGACATATAAATGACATTAGAATCTCCAGGTTTAAATTTAATATCCTTAACATTACCATTAAAGGTTCTTGAAACTGTAGTACCAGCGTCGGTAGATTTATAAAACCCACTACTTGAAGAAATGTAAAGGTTGTTACTATTAGCAGGATCTATGTAGATTTCACTAATATTTCCACCTCTTGAAAATGTCAGACCAGTAGTGTTAAAGGTCGCACCAGCGTCAGTTGACTTAAGCATTCCTATGCTGTACGTATCGCCTGCATCATCATCTCCAGTTCCTATATAAACAATATTGGAATTATTAGGATCTACCGCAATAGCACTTGTTCCTATTTGAGAAAGAAAGTCTGTCAACGGACTCCAAGTAGTTCCTGCGTCTGTGGACTTCCAAGCGCCACCTCCAGGCGTACCCATATAATAGGTGTTGGAATTATTAGGGTCTACAATCAGAGTATTCACTCTACCCTGACCAGGCGACCAAGAACCGGTTGCTGTAAAGCTAAAGGGCCCTACTGGAACCCAGTTGGAATTATCTACTAAACTGTTTTTTAATAAATTTTGGTTGAGTTCGTTTTGAATCTCTAAAGCAGACTGTAACGTACCGTCTGCCTTTACATAAGCTTCAGCTCTATCGACCCATCTCATAAAAGGTTTGAAACCGCTACCCCTTGCATCTTTATCATGTACTTGCCAGTAACTTTCTCCAGCAGCTTTTATTTCTTCATAAGTAGGGGTGGCACCGTTTTTTTGACGTATCAATTCTTGCATCCATGGAGCGTCTGATCCTAATTGTGCTATAGCAGTAGCACTGAGAATAAATACTAAGAAGCTAAATAATTTTTTCATGTGGAATTCAATTAAGGAAATGCAATATAATGAGCGTTGATGAGTAAATTATAAATTTATTTAAAAACGCCCTTATTTTGAACTAAAACACGCGATTTTCAGTTGTTTTGATCAACAAATTAGGTTTTTAATCGATAATATGCATCTGACTTATTCCTTTGAAGTTGTCTTTTTGTCAAATTCATAACCCGTCTGCTTCCCTTTTCTATCTCTAGATAAGCCTTCTGTCATCCATAATGGAGCGGGTGCGTCTTTGAGGTAATGATCAAAAAATTGCATCATTCGTACCGATAGATCTCTTTTATTTTTCATCTTTCTAAGGTTGTGTGCCTCCTCATTATAAACTAATAACCAAGCGGGTTTATTTAACCTACGCATTCCCATAAACATTTCAATACTTTGGTAATAAGGCACAGCACCATCTTCATCATTATGCATCATTAACAAGGGGGTTTCTATTTTAGGAATATGAAATAAAGGAGAGTTTTCTATATACAAATCCAGTCCATCCCAAAGGTTTTTTCCTATTCTAGTTTGTGTTTTCTCATATTGAAAAGCCCTGCTTAAACCGCTTCCCCAACGTATACCTCCATAAGCACTAGTCATATTAGAAACTGGTGCTCCAGCCATAGCTGCCGCATATTTGTTAGTCACTGTAACAAGATAAGCCGTTTGATAACCACCCCAACTTTGACCTTGTAATGCCATTTTACTAGAGTCTACATAGCCTAATTTTTCTACGGCTTCGGTACCTGAAACAATACAATTGTAAGCACTTTGACCTGGATGACCATCTTTGTAAACAATGTCTGGTACAAAAACGACATAATCATTGCTGGCTAGATAAGAAAAGTTAACGATGCTTGCACTAGGTTGTGGAGAGTTGTAACGGTGTAATTCATCTGCAGATTTCTCATAGAAATAAACGATCAAAGGATACTTTTTATTTGGATCAAAATTTTCTGGTTTATAAATAAGTCCTTCTAAAGGTACCCCATCATAAGCCTTCCACTTAAACAACTCTACGGTTCCCCATTTAAAATCCTTCTGCTGCGGATTCATATCAGTCAGCGGTTTTTTAAGCTTTGGAGTGAGGTATTGGATGTCTGGATAATCTTGAAAATTTTCTGATGTAATCAATAAAGCATTTGAGTTTTCCGCTTTCGCGAAAGCAGACACATCACGATCACTAACCTCATAAAAAGACTCTATACCATTTGCGCCTAACATCATCAACGAGTTTGCTTTTGTGCTGTGATCAAAGGCAGAAAGCAATAATTTACCGTTAAAATAAGTAACTAGCTCAGGCTTTTCTCTATCTAAATTTTCTGTCCGGTAAGTGATTTTATTTTCACGACCTGTTTTAGTTATGTTTTCTGCTGGTAAAGCTCCAGTAACGTCTAGTTTCCAAAGGTCGTACTTATCATAAACCAGGGCAAAACCGTCTTTATCAAAACCTCCAAATCCATGAGCATTTGCTAGTGCGGGATGATCGTCATCCTCATCTGCAAAACTTACTTCTACAAACTTAGTTAGATTCTTACCTATTTGTGTTTCCAGATTCATCATGTGCCAGTCTTGCGTGTCAAAATTGAAGTAGACCACATGCGTGTTATTCGGATTTCTTATCGGAGTACTTCCAGAATTATTGATGATAAACTTTTTGCTGCGGGTGTTGAGATTTTCCACCAGATAATCTGCTCTCCATGGATATTCCCAGGACCTGGAAACATCATATTTATCGTTATTTTCATAAATCACATAGGCTCCTTCCATATCCTTATCCCAGTATGTGCCGCTCATATCATAATCATTGAGAAATTGAACAGATCCTTTTTCTGTATCCCAAACCAAGGTTGCCGATTTGTTTTCCAGACTGGAGTAACGTGTTTTTTGCTCTGGTTGTGTCATGCGGTCTTGGTAATTCCATACATCTACCTGAGCGATCTCGTCTTTCATTAAGGTCGTGTCAATGGTGTACGCTATCCTAGGTTGTGTGTAGAATATCAAACGCTTCCCGTTTTCAGAAAATTCAGCTTTTCTACTTTCTGTTAGTTTCCAACCGTCAGTGATATTCCCTTCTCCATAGCCCAACTGTCGAGTCATAGAATTCATGTCTTTTTGATAATACAATTCAAATTTCAGGGAGTCCGTTTCTGTGCTGTCCATTGCCACTTTATAGGCGAGCTGCTTGCCATACTTATCTATAGAAAGGTCTTTATAACGCCAGGCATTATCTAATAGCGTGGTAGAAACTCTACGGTTAGAATCATAGTAATAAATACCCTGATCTTTTTTCTTTTTACCTTGATGACGAGAGTAGATAAAACCAGTTCCTTCTCGGGGCATTTCATAGTGTTCAAAACTAGCAATGCTGTCTTTTGTTTTAGAAACAGGCTGGTAAATAATCAGGTAATCTTCTTCTGTATAATCTACCTTTTTTTTATCCTCCTCTTTAGCTTTTTTTTCCAGCTCTTTTTCTTCCTTTTTTAAGCGACGCTTTTTTTCTTTTTTTGTCTCTTTTACAACTGTGGTGTCCTTTTTCTTTTCTGGTTTCAGGTCTTTGTGTTTTTCAATGATGATAAAATCATTGCGCTTATCGCTCGCTTGATACTTTTTTACCCTCTGTATAGAGTCAATAATAGTTCCAGAGGCAACTTCATAGACCATAAACGTATCTTTGGATTGCTTGTCCTTATCTACTTCCTTTTTTTGTTCTTTTCTCAGCTTTTGATATTCGGGTTTTTGAAGAAAATAAACGTAATTCTCATCGGCACTTATTTGCGGATTCTCGCCATTGAAAAAAGTGTGTTTGGTATCCTTTGCTAAGTTGTGAATTTCCAGATAACCGTCTCCAGCTTCGGTTGAAGTAACGACACTTATGGCAACTAGATTACCACTAGGGGAAATTTCAGGTCTAGTAGCGGCGCGTTTCCATAAATCATAATCGGCGTGAGTAAGTGCTTTTTTCTGAGCAAATGCTGTTATACAGCATGCAAAAATCAGTAAGGTCAGTAGATTTTTCATAGGTTCAAGTTATAGGTAGGTAATGAAGTAGGTATTTCTAATTTTTATTGGTTTAGCAGTTGTTTTATGTAATTTTTATCCCATTCCTTTTTCATCTCGGTAAGCGAGGAGACATTTTCGTTAGGGACGGCTATAGAAAGTACGTAATGTGCAATTTTCCACTTTCCGTCTTGCATTTTCATTACACCGCTGCCACGGCATATTCCCATTTGAGTATCTAGTAACTCGTCAAAATAGGTCACTCTATTTTGTGAATATACATGACGTTCTAAAGAGGTAAAGGACCAGGCTTTGCCTTTATCAAAATAAGGTTTGGAATAAGCTTTGAAATCGGCGACTTGCCAGTTTTCTGTTGCATCCGTACCTATAAAAACAGCATCGTCTGTCATTAGATCAAAATAATCCTTAAAATTAGCCTGGGAAGCGGCTTTGTGCCAGGCGTCTATAGATTGTGCTACCTCTGAAATGTCAATGGCTTTTTGAGTGGCACAACTAGAGAAGAAAATAACCGAAATAAATAATAACAACTGTTTCATAGATCGTAAATATAAAGATTAGTAATTTTAAACCATGAAAAAACAAAAATGTGATTGGTGTCGAGGAGATGTTTTGTATGAATCTTATCACGATAAAGAATGGGGAAAGCCCGTTTATGACGACCAGACCCTGTTTGAATTTCTAATTCTAGAGAGCATGCAAGCAGGATTGAGCTGGATCACTATTTTACGTAAACGGCAGAATTACTCTGATGCTCTAAATCAGTTTGATGTTCAGAAAATAGCTGCTTATGATCAAGAAAAACAAGAAGAGTTGCTTCAAAATGCCGGTATTATACGCCACAAATTAAAAGTAAAATCCATTGTTAATAACGCACAACTATTTATAGAAGTCCAGAAAGAATACGGTAGTTTTTCTAAGTATGTCTGGAATTATGTAGAAGGTAAACCCATTAAAAACCAAGTCCAAAATCATATAAAAGCTCCTGCAAATACTGCGCTATCAGACCAGATTGCTAAGGACCTTAAAAAACGCGGATTCCAATTTGTCGGATCTACTATTGTGTATGCCTTTATGCAAGCGACTGGAATGGTAAACGATCACGAAATAACCTGTTTTAGATATGATGAAGTATAAAATAGTATGGATTTGTTGTGTTCTTGCTTTTACCGCGCCTTGGGCCAGTGAAGTTTATGCCGTGCAAGGACAGGACACGATAGCTGCACCGCTGCAAACAGCATCCAAACAGAAAAAAGAGCGAGAAGAAAAAATCACCTTAGATCTTTTTCCTAAGAACGCGGTTGATGTAGTAACTGTAATAGGCTATGCGCGTAAAAAAGTAAATTACTATCGAGAAACCGATGGCGACAAGATCAGCTATGAGGCAAAGTTGAAGTATAAAGAGCGAAAATACAGTATAGAATTTGACAAAAACGGCGTTCTAGAAGACGTAGAAATAGATTCACGCAAGAGAAAAATACCTAAAGAGGCACTTTTTAAAATAAATAAAACACTGGACAGCATTGCTAGAAAATACCGTATTGAAAAAGTACAAGAACAATATGTGGCAGGAGATCAAAATGCCACACAAATAAAAGAAAGAATAGCGCGCGACAGGTTTGATAATTACGAATTGATCGTAGCTTTTAAAGACAAACGCAAGATCTACCGCAAAGAATTTCTTTTTGACAAAAATGGAAATCTCATAGGTCACCGCGACATCAAAAGACTAGAATATGACTTTTTATTATTTTAGAGCTTTTCTCTTTTTGTTGTTTCCATTTACTTCGTTTTCTCAAATTATAGACGATGTGATTGTAGAACCTACCTTAAATGTTTCTTGGCATAATAATGCCAGATGGAGCTTTAATAGCGCTATTTCTGAGCGCAATTCTACGCAAGATTCTTTTGAAGCACTACACATTCAGGCATCTCAATTTGCTAGTTATGAAGCAGGCTTTTATTCCCAAATAGGAGTAGGAATTATGTATAGAGAATTGTTTGATGACTCGAGACCAGAAGAAGTGCGGTTTTCAGAACAATACGTGTACACTAGAAAATACAATGCCTTAAAAATTGCACACCGAGTACGATGGGATCAACGATTAAGAGGAGAACGCACCACACATAGATGGCGTTATAGACTTTCTAGCTCTTTACCCTTAAATGGTCTTGCAGCAGATGCATCTGAACTTTATCTTACAGCAAGCATAGAAACACTCTTTATTGCAGAGCGAGATAACCGTCCAGCTTATGACCAGCGATTTTCTTTAGGAATAGGCAGGAAAATCAGTAATAACCTAAAACTACAACTGGTTACAGAATACAGATTTGAAGACTTTACTGCTGGTACCGATCGGTTGTTGTTTTTATATTTAGGGGTTTATTATTCTATTTGATTTTTCAGCTGCCTTTTAAAGTACTTTTATAACATGCGTATTACGAAAGTAGTTAATTACACAGATTTCAGAGCTAACCTCAACATTGGTTAGATAAGCTTATAAACGACCTGAGCGATATTGTAATACAACAAAAAGGAGGAAAATATCTTGTTTTAATATCACTTGATGAATATAATTCCTTAAAAGAAACTAATTATTTATTGAGCGGTGCAAATCGAGATGTTTTACTTAATTCTATCAAAGAGATAGAAGATGACAAAGGCGTAAAACGTGAATTAATAGAGGTAGACTAAATGGATTTAATTTGGTCTCCGACAGCTTGGGAATATTATTTATACTGGCAAAAAAAAGAAAAAAAATTGTCAAGAGAATTAAGGAGCAGTTAAAAACATTAAGGCAACCGTTTGAAGGAAATTAAGAACAACAACCTAAAAGTTGAGCTAATAAATTCATGTAGCAATGATCCTGGATTATACGGGAATCTAGCTTTTGGTTCATTAAGTACTGTAAAGATCTTAGAAGGAAAATTTAAGAACGAAATAATTTATGTTGCTGAATTGTGTCAAAAGACGAATTACACTACGGGGAATATATATGAATTAGTATACTGGTCTGAACCTAGTTTCAGCGCAATACTTTGTGATGGAAAATCCTATAATTCTAATTGGAATTTGGATAAACAAAATCAGTTCTATCTTACTTTTGGAATCTTAAAAGAGCAAACTTTCTTTTTAAATCGATATGGATCTACCTCAAATAACTCAAAAACACCTCTCGATCCATCTCCACAGCACCTAAACTGTCTAGATGATCGTTATATACTTGAGCGTCTATAAGGTGGTAATTCAAATCCTGTAATTTTTCTACTAGATACATCAAAGCGATTTTACTCGCATCAGTTGCTAGGGAGAACATGCTTTCTCCGCAAAAAATCCCTTTATCTTTTAAATCCATACCGTACAATCCGCCTACGAGTTCCTCATCTTTAAAGACTTCAATACTTTTTGTATGACCAGATTCATGGAGTTGGGCATAAGCTTCCAGCATCTCATCATTGATCCAGGTGCCGTCCTGATCGTTTCTAGGCACGTTGCCACAATGTTTCATAACAGAGGTAAAGCAAGTGTTCTCTCGTATCTCATAACCGCGGTTGCGCTTGCTTTGTCGCATGGACTTGGTAACCCGCATAGGTGATGCAGATTTCAAATCAAAAATCATTCGAGGATCTGGACTCCACCAGCAAATAGGCTCTCCATCATTGTACCACGGAAAGAATCCAGAACGATAAGCAAGGAGCAATCTTTCTTGGCTTAAATCACCACCTATAGCAGCAAGCCCATGGTCTGGAGCGGTGCTAGGATCGGGAAAAGTTAAAGATTCGTTTAATAAATACACTAGAAATTGTGAATTAAGTTTGGAAATGGTCCTAAAATTACTAATCTTTGAATAGTCTTCAAATTTAAATTTATTTTCATCATTGCTTTTTTTTTGAGTTTGTTTGGAGACTGACCTATTAAAAATGAAAATCCCAATCTTGAGAAAGTTGGGGTTTTTTATGTTTCAGCGTCTTATATTGTTATTTTTAGGTGCGGACTTCAGTCCACATTTACGCATACATAAATCTACAACTCCTTCCCAAAACACTTGCTATTCTCCACCTTAAGATAAGGACCATAACAACCAATTAATTCATACCCATTTCTCTCATAAAGTGCAATTGCTTCCAGTTGCCTTGTTCCAGTTTCAAGAACACATTTTTTGTACGAAAGTTGAGCCGTCCATTGTTCTAGTTCGAGCAATATCTTTGAAGCAATTCCTTTCCCACGAGCTTCATTCAAAGTGAACATTCTTTTTACTTCCATAGTTTCCTTATCAAAAGCTCGTATGGCGCCACAGCCTGCAGCCTTCTCATCCAGATAAGCTACTACCACATAATTCAAGCCTTCTATTTTGTTGAATTGATTGTAAAAATCGTGCTCATCACCATCAGTTACGGCCAGATAAGCATCCAGTTGTTTTACTAGTTTCTGGAAGTCTGGGCTTTTTGATGTGGTGCGCTTGAGTTGTAGCATGATATTTTGGAAAACTTGTTTTTGATATTTTTCAACACTATTTTTTCAACACAACTATTTCTAGATCAATCTGGAAGATGTCAGATAGACTTGAAACAAACTTCTCGATACTATTTAAACAATACCAATTTCTTCAGTATTCAGAAAGCATTATCAGTGTCAATGAACCTTTAGGTATAAATCAAAAAAGCAGCAAGAATCATCCTGCTGCTTTTGTACATATACTAATTAGATGATGTTCTAAAAAGGCAGGTCATCATGATCTTCATTCTTGGTGTTGGATACCGGCTCGTACTCATCAAATGGTGGTACTTCTGGAGCTCCAGCTGCTGGTGCGGCTGCACCTGCTTTTTCAATTCTCCATCCTGCGATAGAGTTGAAATATTTTGTTTCTCCTTGTGGCGATTGCCATTCACGACCTCTAATGTTGATCCCTATTTTTACAGGCTCACCTACTGCAAATGCATCTAGTAAATTTGTTTTATCCTGCACAAATTCGATCATGATGTGTTGTGGATATTGCTCTTCAGTAGTAACGACTAACTCGCGTTTCTGGAAACCATTTGCACCGAATGTTTTGGTTTCTCCTATTAGTTTGATTTTTCCTAGTATTTCCATAGCTTATAATAATAAATAGTTCCAAGCAGCCAGGAGTTCCCCTTTTGCGATGAGCTCTTTGGCTCGATTGTGTTTATCTGTTGTAGAGAGGTTGGTTAACTGTTCCGCTTTTGCAAAAGCTACCACTTCTTCCTGCTCTGGTACTCGTTCTACATTTCCTAGTTTACCAAGATCGTTTCCGGTAAGAATATCGCTTTTTCTAGCATGTTCTGGTAACGCATCCACGCCTACACCCAGTTTTGATAAAGGTTTTGCCACCTCAAACATAGCATCTTTAGAACGACAGTACCAGTCGCCGCCCATTCTGGCAACCGTATCGATTTTAAAAGGGTCGATCTTGTTGTGCTCGTCTAGCACATTGTCATTCACATGCACCATAACCACTTCACAAATGATGAGGTTACCAGCGCCACCTTCTTGACCCAGCTCTATGATTTCTTTTACTTTACACTCAAATTGTACGGGGCTTTCGGCCACACGTGGTGGAGCAACGATGTCACTTTTTACTTCTGTAAGACCCGCTTTTTCAAACTCATTCACACCTTCTCCATATTCCGTGCTGGATAATGACATTTGTTGAACAATGTCATAGTTTACAATGTTGATGACTACTTCTCCAGTAGCTTTGGCATTCAATAAGGTATGCTTGACCGAGTTATCTCGTACCCGACGCGCAGGGGAAAATATCATCACTGGCGGATTTGCACTAAAAACATTAAAAAATGAATACGGCGATAAGTTCACCTTGCCATTTGCATCAATAGTGCTGGCAAAAGCAATAGGTCGCGGTTGAACTGCTCCTAGCATAATGCCATGGAGTTGAGCTGTTTCTATGTCTTTAGGATTGAGTTTCAAGTCGTTTTTTTAATAAGATACAAAGGTAAGATTTATAGAATAGAATTTAGAATAATGTTTTTTAAAAAGAGGATATTTTTAGATGAATGTTGTTTTATTCGAGATCGAGATCGAGTTCAATCTCATGATAAACCTACCCTTTAGGGTTAGGGAAAGGTTTCCCACATTTTGTTTAACTTTCCGACTCCGCAAAAACCAACCAACCATGAGACCTAAATCTCACCTCACCTCAGCCTTGTCCTTTTTAGTAATCATTTTGATGATTTGGTATGCCTTTCAAAGTCAGACACCATCTTCTGATGTAAAAGAGAATTTACCAACGACCGAATGGTCTACTGCTAGAGCATTGCAACATGTGAAGGCCATATCGCTAAAACCTCATTATGTAGGCAGTAAAGCTCATAATGAAGTCAGAGATTATATAAGAGAGGAGCTCCAAAAAATGGGATTGGAAGTTTCCACACAAAAAGGCTACGACATCAGCAGTAACGGGAACATGTCACAGCCAGAAAATATTATAGCTCGTATCAAAGGAGCCGAGGCTAACAATAAAGCATTGGTATTATTAAGTCATTATGATAGTGATCCACATTCCAGTAAAGGTGCTAGCGATGCCGCAAGTGGTGTGGCAACAATTCTGGAAGGAGTAAGAGCTTTTCTAGCACAAAACAAACAGCCTAAAAACGATATCATTATCTGTATTACTGACGGTGAAGAACTAGGGCTTAATGGGGCCAGTCTTTTTGTAAGAGAACATCCCTGGGCAAATAACCTAGGTTTTGTACTCAACTTTGAAGCTCGCGGTAGCGGCGGTCCTAGTTACGTGTTGGTAGAAACTAATGGTGGAAATCGCAAGATTATCCAAGAGTTTGTAGCCGCTGGAACGGAGCATCCTGTTGCAAACTCTCTGGCTTATAGCATCTATCAAATGATTCCTAACAATACAGATCTTACTGTCTTTAAAGAAGGTGGGAATATCAACGGACTTAATTTTGCTTTTATAGGAGATCATTTTGATTACCATACAGAGTTGGATACGTATGAACGGTTAGACCGCAATACGCTGGCGCACCAAGGGTCTTATTTGATGCCGTTGTTATCGCATTTTGGCGATCTAGACATGACTGATCGTGTGATGGTAGAAAAAGGAGATGACCTCGTGTACTTCCCTATGCCCTTGTTTAAAACGCTTAGTTTTCCATTCAGCTGGTTAGCGGCTATAATCATCATAAGCGGACTGTTATTGTTGTTTTTAATCATCTTAGGAATCCGCAAAAGGCGCATTACTTTAAAACATCTTTTAGGCGGTTTTGTGCCGTTTTTGGGAAGTTTAGTGATCGGTTACTTGTTGAGCAACTATGGTTGGGCAGCTGTAAAGTTCAACGACTTTTATATAGATCAGCATCATGGTTTTCCGTATAATGGGTATTGGTTGATAGCAACATCTGTATTTGCCACGGTCAGCATTTGCTTTTTCTTGTATCACAAATTTTACCATCGCGACCGCATTGCTAGTTTAGTTGTAGCACCATTAGTTATTTTATGGATCATCTCACTGGCGATTGCTTTTCCACTTGGAAATGGTGGGCTTATTCCAGAGGTGTATCTAGGAGGTGCAGGATTCTTTGTCGTACCTCTGTATGCCGGATTGATCATGTTATGGCTCAATATGTATCAAAAACGGCCTAGTTATATGTTATTGTTATTACTTGCCGTTCCTGCGATTTTTGTTTTCGCTCCATTTATAACTGCCTTTCCAGTAGCTTTAGGAATGAGTATTTTATTTGTCGCTGCTGTTTTGAGCACGTTGTTATTTGGTTTATTGATTCCTATTATAGGACATTACCGCAAGAAAGGATTGTTGGCATTTGGCTCGTTGATCGTTACTTTAGTTTGTTTGTGTTTCGCTTTCGCGAAAGCGGAATTCTCACAAACCCAGCCCAAACCTACCAGCTTGATCTACGTGCAAGGCCAAGATACCAAAACAGCTCAATGGGCAACCTACGACAGTGCATTATCTGACTGGACAAAGGAAAAGCTAGGTGAAAAACCACAATTAGCAGAAGAATTAAACGCCAATTCTATAGATTCTAAATACGGCACCAGATTCTCCTACGCGGCAAATACGGATTACAAAGAATTGCCAGAAGTGAAAATCGAGGTTCTGAGCGATACCGCTATAAATGGTTTGCGTACCGTAAAATTCAACGTCAGCAGTGAAAGCGTCGTACACCGTTATGAGGTCTTTGCAGATTCCAAATACGTGTTTGAAAAAGCCGTGGTCAATGGTCTGGAAATTCCGGTTACTGGTAAGACTAACAAACCATTTGGTAACCGATGGGGAAATCGCATGTTGAGCTATTATGTGAGCGATAACGCAGCTCTAGAAATGGAAATGACTTTTGACGCTGGTGTAGAACCAGAACTGATCTTTTATGCAGCCTCCTTTGATCTATTAGATCAAAAAGAATTGCAGGTGAGCAAGCGACCGCTGGATCACATGTCCATGCCGTTTGTTTTAAACGATGCGGTGCTTAAAAAAAGAACCGTTTCATTGACTAAAAAGAAAAACCAAGAATGGTTCAACGTACAATATGAATTAGTTCCCGATGCCGAATAAAAACATAGGAATCTTAGGATGTGGCTGGTTGGGCTATGATCTCGCTTTAAAATTAAAACAACAAGGTTGTGAAGTGCGAGGAACTTCTAGATCTTTAGAAAAGCTACAACAACTCTCAGAAAATGGGGTTCATGCTTTTAAGATCGACCTTCAAGAAGATAAAATCTATGGAGATGTACAAGGGTTTTTAAAGGGATTGGATGTTTTGTTGATTGACATTCCGCCAGGCTTGCGCAAGAATCCAGAAAGCAATTTTGCTTTTAGAACAAAGCTTTTTATGCGATTTGTTCAAGTTTATGAAATCAATAAGGTTCTTTTTATTTCTTCCACTTCGGTCTTTGAAGATCGAGAAGATATTCCAACCTATGATGAGAATTCTATTCCAAATGCTACCAGTAACAACGGTAAAAAAATCATCGCTGCTGAGCAAATAGTTCAAGAAATGGCACATCAATCTACCATTATCAGACCTTGTGGTCTTATAGGAGACGATCGCCATCCCATAAAAATGCTCGCCGGTAGAAAAGGTATTAAAAATCCTGATGCTCCAGTAAATCTCGTGACCAGAGATCATGTGAATTCACTTATTCGAAAAGTGATTGCTGGAGAACTTGATGCAGCAGTAATTCATGCAGTAAGTGAGCCTCATAAAAGTCGTCAAGACTATTATCAAAAAGCGGCGATAGAGTTTGGGTTGGAAGTTCCTGTCTTTGATAGTGATAGTGAAAACTTAGGAAAGAAGATCGTTTCTCGATTTCCCTAAGGGCAGAATTAATTCTGCCCTTAGGGAAGAGTAAAGAGTTCTGCATGAGAATTTGTTCTATAGATCATTAATGGATCGAAAACTAAAATCTTCCCCATTGGTAGCTTGTATCCGACGAATGAGAGGAATGCACTATTTAATTCGTGTACGAATTAAATAAGGGATTTGCGATGATTGAAATTAGAAGAGACCTTGATGGAGATCAAGCGCTGTTACCTTTTCGACCAATTTTCCGTAAACTCCAATTTGCCCACATTTCCTTGAAAAAAGGAAAGGAGCTTTTACTTTTTGGATTTTATAGACTTGACATTCCAACTATAGTTGTTGGCCTTGTCTAAATCTGCTCGGGAAGCTTGAATTTATAACAGGATCTGGTTTTATCGATAACCACCAAACATTCCAAGACGAATACTTGGCATGTTGGTTTCTAAAATGATTGAGTTCGTATACGAATGAGTTGAGACTTTTACGATGTATAGAAATTATTTCAATTTTAATTCTATAACTCACCACCCATCATAAGGGGCAGAATTAATTCTGCCCCTTATGATAAAATATCCGTCCATTTTCACGTTCTTTAAGTTGTTGGCCTTGTCTAAATCTGCTCGGGAAGCTTGAATTTATAACAGGATCTGGTTTTATCGATAACCACCAAACATTCCAAGACGAATACTTGGTATGTTGGTTTCTAAAATGATTGAGTTCGTATACGAATGAGTTGAGACTTTTACGATGTATAGAAATTATTTCAATTTTAATTCTATAACTCACCACCCATCATAAGGGGCAGAATTAATTCTGCCCCTTATGATAAAATATCCGTCCATTTTCACGTTCTTTAAGTTGTTGGCCTTGTCTAAATCCGCTCGGGAAGCTTGAATTTATAACAGGATCTGGTTTTATCGATAACCACCAAACATTCCAAGACGAATACTTGGCATGTTGGTTTCTAAATTTTTTTTAAATAAAATGGGTTTGTAAGACTTGACATTCCAACTATAGTTGTTGGCCTTGTCTAAATCTGCTCGGGAAGCTTGAATTTATAACAGGATCTGGTTTTATCGATAACCACCAAACATTCCAAGACGAATACTTGGTATGTTGGTTTCTAAAATGATTGAGTTCGTATACGAATGAGTTGAGACTTTTACGATGTATAGAAATTATTTCAATTTTAATTCTATAACTCACCACCCATCATAAGGGGCAGAATTAATTCTGCCCCTTATGATAAAATATCCGTCCATTTTCACGTTCTTTAAACACAAAGAGCACTCACAAGCACATTGAAAAAATTCCTCTACAAACATAAAATCAAACTCAGCATACTGACCCTGTTGCTGGTTTGGTACGCCTTGTGTTTACCAGATCAATTGTTTGATGTTTCTTATTCTACAGTAATAGAAAGTAAAAATGGTAGGTTGCTTGATGCGCATATTGCCAAAGACGAGCAATGGCGTTTTCCTGCTGTGGATAGTGTGCCCTACCGCTACAAACAATGCGTGCTGCAATATGAAGATGCTTATTTTTACGATCACCCAGGATTCAATCCAGTGGCTATAGGAAAAGCATTAGCTGATAATATTACCGCAGGAAAAGTAGTGCGTGGTGGTAGTACGATTACTCAGCAAGTCATTAGAATGTCACGTAAAAAAGACCGTAAATATTACGAGAAATTCATCGAGCTCATCTGGGCAACTAGATTAGAAATTCGGCTTTCTAAAGTAGAAATTCTTGAATTGTATGCTTCTCATGCGCCTTATGGTGGTAATGTGGTCGGTCTAGATATGGCGGCGTGGCGTTATTTTGGGAGAAAATCCCACGAGCTCAGTTGGGCCGAAAGTGCCACACTAGCCGTTTTACCCAATGCCCCAGGACTGGTTTATCCAGGAAAAAGAGAAAGCTTGCTCCAAGAAAAACGAGATCAAGTGTTGCTCAAGCTGAAAGAAGAAAACATCATTACAGCGATGGATTATGAACTCGCTATTTCAGAAAATGTGCCGACTCAAGATTTTAGAGTACCACAACTGGCACCGCATTTGTTGCAACGAGCTAACAAAGAATTCGGTACTCAAAAACTACGTACCAGTATTGATTATGAGATGCAGGAAACGGTGAACCGCATTGTAAAAAATCATCACAATATCCTCCAGCAAAATGGTGTGCATAATCTCGCCATGCTGGTTCTGGATGTGGAAACCCAAACAGTTGCTGCCTATGTAGGGAATGCCCCCACGACTAGAGTACACAGTAAAGATGTGGATATTATCGTGGCTCCACGATCTACAGGCAGCGTTTTAAAACCTTTTTTATATGCCGCAATGCTGGATGATGGAGAGTTGCTGCCCCACAGTCTGGTAAAAGACACGCCTACGGTTATCGATGGCTTTTCTACAGAGAATTACGACAAAAGATATACGGGTGCGATTCCCGCGTCTCAAGCTTTATCGAGGTCCTTAAATGTGCCTGCGGTGCGATTGTTGCGAGAGCATACTGTTCCTAAATTTTATAACAAATTGCAAGATTTAAAACTCACTCATATCAATCGTGGTGCGAGTACTTATGGACTGAGTTTGATCATTGGCGGTGGCGAGAGCAGCCTTTGGGACATGAGTCGCGCTTATCTAGGAATGGCCAAAACTTTAGAACTTTACACAAAAAACAGCAGTCAGTACGATCCAGAGGTCATGAACAGGTTGAGTTATTTGGATGATAATTCCGCTGGAGTTTATATCGAGCCTAGTCGAGATGCGAAAGCGGAAAAAGAAACATCTCAGAAAGACGTCAACTGGTCTTTAGAGTCATCCATCTATGGTGCAGGAAGTATTTACCACACTTTTGAAGCTATGAAAAAGGTCAACCGTCCAGAAGGAGAAGAGATTTGGCATTTTTTCAATCCAGATCGAGAAATCGCTTGGAAAACAGGAACAAGTTTTGGAAACCGAGATGCCTGGGCGATAGGCGTGACCCCTAAATATATTATAGGCGTCTGGACAGGAAATGCTGATGGGGAAGGACGAGCTGATATGACAGGAATAGATAGCGCCGCGCCAGTACTTTTTGATTTGTTCAATAGATTGCCTACACAAAGCTGGTTTGCGCCGCCTTATGATGACCTGATCCAGGTACCAACCTGTAAACAATCAGGTTATCTCGCAACCCCATTATGTGAATCTACAAGCCAAAATATTCCTGCAGTAGGAGAGAAATTTGCCTCTTGTCCTTTTCATAAATCCATCAACTTAGACCCTACAAAAACCTACCAAGTAAATGCCGATTGTGAGCCTGCCTCACAAATAGTAACCACCTCTTGGTTCACGTTGCCGCCGGTGATGTCTTATTACTATGCAAGGTCAAACCCTGCTTATAAAGCCTTACCCGATTACCGAGAGGACTGCGTTCCAGCCACTGAAGATGTGATGCGATTTATACAGCCCAAACACAATACCACCATCACGCTTACTAAAAATGTAGAAGGCGAGCAAAATAGTGCCATTTTTGAAATCGCTCATAAGGACAGTGATGCTCAGGTATTTTGGTATATGGACGATGAGTTTTTAGGCACTACTAAAAACTTTCATGAACTTGCTATTTCAGGTAAAAAAGGCAAGCGCCTGATTACCGCAGTGGATGAAGAGGGCAATGATGTGCGTATTTATGTGGTTTTTGATTGACGTTTAAAAACCAGTTGTACCTACCCATAGTGATCTTAAAGCAACTCCCTCTCCTTTAATTTATCAAGGCAAAATCACAGGCTGTTCAAAGCTATTTTTTCTTCTTAAAACGAAGTGCTCTCGAATTCTCGACGGGCCATGGTGTTATTTAGACCCAAAAATCATCGATTTTTTATCAATCTTTATGAAGGTTTATAGAAAAATAAAGAAGAAGACCCCGCATTAGGTGATAGCTGGAAAACAAAGAGAAATTTGATAGTTATACTGGTCTAGATTCATGAAGATCGAGTCGTTATTCATGAATCTAGACCAGTAGTTTTTGCATAGCATTGCTTTTATCTCCTAAATTTATAATCGCAAACCATATAAAAAACAAAAAATAGAAAAAGTTGTAAAAAAAGAAAAGCTCCTACCAGGTAGAAGCTTTCACAGTCAAAAAACGTAACACCAATTACTAATTTTTTAACATTAGAAAATTATGCAAATTAAACCAATAATCATTGCATTTTTATGCAGTACCGCAATTATCTCTTGTTCTAAAGATGAAGTGCAAGAGCTAGAGTCAATAACTACTAAATCAGGAGGTTCTATATCCAAAGTCTCATTTTCTCGATATGGATTAGCAGATATGTTATACTTCCCTAATATGGAGACCTTTTATCAAACTCAAATGGATCTTGAAGAACAAGTTGAAAATCATGATGATGCATTCGTAGAACAAAACAATAATTTAAATGAAGACGATTTAATTGATGAGGAAGAGTCTTCAGGTTTTGATGATGAAAAGCCTTTAACAGAATTTGAAAACAGTTTTTCTTTTCATAGTTTAAGAGTTCATTTGATACAACTGGAGCATATTTGGTTAGATCAATTTGGGGTTAATGACTCTTTTGATGTTAGCGATAGTCCTTACAATCATTTTATCTTTGATGAGGAACAAAGAGCTATGCTTAATATTGATGCTCAGGCTAATATAGGCGAATATTTAATTCAATTCACTAGATTTGGTTATATACAAGTGCCTGTCTATGAAATGGAATTATTTTTAGATGTAGTAAATGATCCAAGCAGCACTAATACGAACTGGATGGAAAATGAAAATGTTGTTGTGGTAGGTGGTTATTATGGAGCGCCCCAAAATTATGCTAACGGTACCGATGACAATAACAATGATCCTGTTACTTTAACTGAAGAGTGCTTTGCTGACATTGACAATGATGGTCAAATTGTTTACACAGATAATAGAAAGGTTTCTTGGAGACATCAGTTAAAAGGCAATTACATTGTAGTCAAAGCAAAAGCCAAAACTAGAGGTTTTAAGCATAAAAGAGGGAAGTGGAGGTGCCGTAGACTTAATATTTACGCTGAGGTTGATGGGGATGTTAGTTCAACTGAACATGAGGAATGCTCAGTATATAAAGATCTTGAAGATGTAAGAACAGGGAAAAAGAGAAGAGTAAAAGCAAAAGATGAAGAGATTCATAGCTCTGGAGATATTATTAAATTTAAAGCAATCCGGTTTCAATCGAAGTCAATACATGGTTGGAGTGTCAATAGGACTGACAGAATAATGCTACAATAAAATGAATAAAATCAAAATTTTAATTGCAGCGAGTATGTTACTCGCTGCTTTTTATTCGGTAAATGGTCAAAACACCTCATTTATAGAAAATGTAGGTATAAAAGTAAATTATTCAAGAACTCATAGTTTTAAACGCGATTTCACACCTGAAATATTTGACTGGCAACATAAAAACTACAGAACATTCAGGTTAGGCTTAAGTTATGATGTAATCACTGAAAGAAAATGGAGCTATAATTTTAACTTATCTATAGATTGGTCACAAGATATTGTTGAGTATACGCTAAATGATCCAGATTTTGATGAAGGTTCATTTTCAAGAAGATCATCTGGCGCGGGAACAGTTTATTTTATTTTTGAAAGTCAATTTCTATATTCCTTAAATAAAAATAAATCAATTCACTTAATGATTGCTCCTCAAATAAACTATACCTTATTTGACGATATAGGTGGAAGTGGGATAGGCGGTACAAATTCTTTAAATGGATATACATTTAGATTGAATACTATTAACCGAAATAGAATTATCAGACCAAGTCTTGCATTAGGTATACAATATGATTTACCTACAAAAACAAAAATGCGATTAGGAGCTTTTTATTCTTACTCTTTTACTCCTATTTATTTTGGTGAATTTACGTATCAAAATAGCAATGCTGTTACTGCCTCTGGAGAATGGGAGCAAAAAGGACATCAAGCTGGTATCACTTTTCAGATATTTCCTTTTTTCAAAAACAAAAAGTAAGGAACCTACCACTTAGAAAAAGGTTGAGCACTGATATAAGAATTGTAATACCTCACATCTCCAGTGACTTCTTTAACCAGCCATTCTGGTTTCAGGAAGTATTCTTCTTCTGATTGTAGTTCAATTTCGGCTAGTAGAAGTCCGTTATTTTCTCCGTGGAAGATGTCTATTTCCCAAGTATGATTTTCTATAACTACTTCATACCTGGTTTTATCAATCACGCCAGGCAAACATAATTGTAGTAACTGCTCAGCCTCTTGTATGGTAATTTCTTTTTCCCATTCATAACGAGATAGGCCACTTTGGTTAGACTTTCCTTTTATGGTTAGAAAACCTTGATCGCTTTTTATACGCACCCGTACCGTACGTTCTGGATCTGTAGATAGATAACCTTGAGTGATGCGTTTTCCTTCTATACCTTTTAGGAAATCGGTGTTTTTAAATAGGAATTTGCGTTCTATTTCAGTCATGGTTGCAAGGTATTGAAAAAGCTTGTTAGATTTGACATGCCAAGTATTCTTCTTGGCATTGTCTACATCTGACGGAGCAGTTTTCTCTTTTTGTCTGATGAAGAAAGGAAAGGCTGCATCCAGAAGTCAATAAAACTTAAGGAAAGAAAAAACAGCAGCGAACCTAAATTTGTGAGCCGATTTTCTAATTTTGCCTACAGCCTACAGCCTACAGCCTACAGCCTACAGCCTACAGCCTACAGCCTACTGCCTATTTCTACCAACTCATCACTTTCTATTCTATTCTTATCATAAGCGTTTATCGCTATATAAATCATAGCGCTCGCAATTGTTTCTGGTTCTATAGTCCTGTATTTTTTAAGAGCGCCGAACAATAATGGATCAATCAATTTTTGAAATTTTTTCCACGCACTTTCAAAGGGCCTTTTTTCATCTCGTTTGCCACCTATAAGTGCTGGTTGGACAAAATAGCTTTCCTCAAAACCTAAATCTTCTAAGTCTCGTTCCATTTCTCCTTTGCCGCGATTATAAGAGATGTTGCTATCAGGATTGGCACCTAAAGCAGAAATAGTGATGATTTTACGCACTGCATTTTCTTTAGCCACTCGTGCCACTCCGAGGGGCAAATCATGTTCGATTTTGTAGTATTCTTCTTTGTTTGGAGTTTTGGCCTGCGTAGTTCCTGTGCATATAAAAAGATGATCTCCTTTTAAAAACTCCTTATAGGTGGAGGGGTCAAATAAATCGGCTAGATGATTATAATGTTTTGGGTGGTTGTTGTCGATTTGCTTTCGCGAAAGCGTCACTACTTTATCATACCTCGCATCTTCTAGCAGTTGAGAGAGTAAAATGTTGCCCGTTAGACCTGTTGCGCCTATAATTATTGCGGTGAATTTCATTTGTGGAAGTATGTTAATATTCAAGGTTATAGTTCTTAAAGGTAGTAATTTTACGAGATGCACGAACTAGCAGACCGAAAAATAATTCATGTAGATATGGATGCGTTTTATGCATCTGTAGAGCAACATGACAACCCAGGCTTAAAGGGGAAACCTGTTGCCGTAGGTGGCGGCAGCGATCGAGGTGTTGTAGCTGCAGCTAGTTACGAGGCCCGTAAATACGGTGTGCGCAGTGCTATGCCTAGCGTGACTGCAAAAAGATTGTGTCCGGACCTTATTTTTGTAAAAAGCAGATTTGACAGGTATCGAGAGGTATCGGAGCAGATAAGAGAAATTTTTCAAGACTATACGGACCTGGTAGAACCTTTGTCGTTAGATGAGGCTTATCTGGACGTAACGGAGAATAAATACCACTTTCCCAGCGCAACCATTATAGCCTACGAGATCAGAAGGCGTATTTATGAAGTTACAGGAATAACTGCAAGTGCAGGGATATCAGTTAATAAATTCATCGCCAAAATAGCCAGTGATTACAACAAGCCTAACGGTCAGAAAACTATTTTGCCAGAAGAGATCCTTCTTTTTCTAGAAGAACTGGACATTCGTAAATTTCATGGAATAGGGAAAGTTACCGCCGAGAAGATGTATCAATTTGGTATTTTTAATGGTTTTGATTTAAAACAGAAATCACTGGAGTTTCTAGCTGAAAACTTTGGAAAGAGCGGTACTCATTATTATAAAATCGTAAGGGGCATTCATAAAAGTCCTGTTAAAGCAGACCGAATTAGAAAATCTTTAGGTGCAGAACGCACGTTTTCTGAAAATATCTCTAGCGAGATCTTTATGAAAGAACGTCTTATCCAGATTGCTGAAGAAATTGAGAAACGTATCGCAAAATCAGATGTGGCTGGTAAAACAGTAACGCTTAAGATTAAATTTCGGGACTTTAAAACCCAAACACGCAGCAAGACTTTGCCTTACTTTATAAGAGACAAGGAGACGATTTTAAATACTGCCATAGAACTTATGGAGCAAGAAAGTTTTCGTGAAAGCGTGCGCCTTTTAGGAATTACACTTAGTAATTTGAACACGGCCAAAGAGGAAGTGGAAGACTTTGTTGAGGTGCAGCTGGGATTTGAGTTTTAACACTGTTTTCTGTTTTAATAATACTTTTTAAACACAAAAAAACCTTATCAAATCGATAAGGTTTTTATAATATAGTGTCGTGCTTATGGTTATTCTACTTCAGAAACTCTTAACGTATTTACCATTCCTTTATCAGTTACTGGCATTGCTGCTAGGTTGATGAGGAAGTCACCTTTTTCTACAAATCCGTTGTCTTTAGCAAACTTATTGACATCTTTGATAGTCTCGTCTGTACTTACAAAACGGTCGTAAAGGAATGCTCTAACACCCCAAAGTAAACTCAGTTGTGTCAGTATACGGTGGTTACTCGTAAAGGTAAGAATGTGGGCAGCTGGTCTCCAAGCACTGATCTGAAAAGCGGTATAGCCAGAATTAGTCATGGTGGTAATGGCTTTTGCACTGATCTCATCTGCCATTTTTGCGGCGTGGTGACATACTGATTTTGTAATGTATCTCTTTGTTTTTATATGTGGTGCAGAGTGTGGGACTTTGATCAAGTCACTATTTTCTACTGCCAAACAAATACTAGTCATTTTTTCAATTACCTGAACTGGGTATTGTCCTACAGATGTTTCTCCAGAAAGCATTACAGCATCTGCTCCATCCATTACAGAGTTTGCTACATCATTTACCTCAGCTCTTGTAGGAGTAAGACTTGTGATCATGGTTTCCATCATTTGGGTAGCAATAATCACAGGGATACGTGCTTTTTTTGCTTTAAGAACAAGTGTTTTCTGTATTAATGGAACTTCATGAGCAGGAATCTCCACACCTAGATCTCCACGAGCAACCATTAAACCATCACAATATGCAACGATTTTATCGATATTTTCAACGGCTTCTGGCTTCTCAATTTTAGCAATAATTGGAATTTTATTTTCCGAATGTTTTGAGATGAGTTCTTGTAGTTCGATCAAATCACGACTGTGACGTACAAAAGACAGCGCCATCCAGTCTACTTGTAATTCACAAGCAAATATGGCGTCCACGATGTCTTTCTCTGTAAGGGCTGGAAGTGAAATATCTGTTTGAGGAAGATTGACTCCTTTTTTAGATCTTAATGGTCCCCCTTGAATAACTTTAGTGACTACATCTTTTTTTCCATCAGTTGAAATAACTTCAAACATGAGTTTTCCATCATCAAGAAGGATGCGCTCTCCAGCTTTTACATCTCTTGGGAAGTATTCATAATTCATATAAACACGCTCTGCAGTTCCTTTAAAAGGAGTTCCAGTAGAGATGGTAATGATGTCACCAGGGTGCACGACTACTTCTTCTTTCATGACACCTACACGTAATTTAGGACCTTGTAAGTCTCCTAAAATACCAGTGGCAAAACCGTGTTCTTTATTGATGTCGCGTATCATTTGCACGCGCTCTCTTACATCCTCATGGTCTGCATGAGAAAAGTTGATTCTAAATACGTTGACGCCTGCTTTCATCATGGCCAGTAATACTTCTTTAGTAGAAGTGGCTGGTCCTAGAGTCGCGACAATTTTAGTTTTTTTAGTGTTTGGCATTATTCAAATATTAAATAATCTTGTTGTTTAATTTTAAAAGTATCTACAGGATAGACACTTATTACTTGAGGTATTTCCCCAAGGGCATTTATTAGTTTTTTAACTGGAAAGAAGTCGGCATCTTTCTCGATTTTAAGTAAAAAATCAACTGTTCCATATTCTTTAATCAGAACGGTTTTAACTTGCGTCGTCTCTTCATTATCAAATAAACCTAAGGACACTTTTTCTTGATTTGAAATTCCCCAGTATTTATTAGGTATCAGATAAAAAGGGGCGTTTTGCTCCTTGTCAAAATATTTATACACTGGATAATTTGCAGTATATGCTTGCTGCAAAATATCTTGATCTACCGCTGTTCTCCTAAAGCCTATCTCTAAGTACTTATTAATGAAGTAAGCCATTCTGTAAGGCTCTGATGTAGAGTGTATAGCGATAAGTATATACGGCTCTTCTTCTAATTCCCAATCTGTTAATTTGTGAACAGCCATCTGTTATCTTGTTTAACCTTGCTAATTTAAGAAGACTAGAGGCAAATTTACCGCGTAATAACCTTAAATAAAGGTAAAATATTACGAAAACGATAGTAGCTAGCAATCTATTTTGATAATTTGCTATTATCCACTTGTAGTGGATTTTGAATAGTGACAAAATAAGGAAGAGGAACTAAGAGCAAGCTCAGGTCTTGATTTAAATTTTAGTTTGCATTTCAAGGCTTTCTAAAACTTGTCTTGAAGAGCAAAAAAAGCCCTTTTACTGGCCTTCTCTTCTGCTTTTTTCTTAGAAGTAGCTCTGGCTTTTGCAATAATGCGATTGTCGATGGTGAGTTTTACGGCAAAATGTCTGACCTCATCTGCACCTGTATCTTCATAGGTGTTGTATTCAAATTTTTTCTTATGCTTCTGACACCATTCTATCAGAAGACTTTTATAAGAGATGACCTTGCCTTCTAGTTTTTCAATATCCACGTAAGGTTCAATAATTTTTTTACAAATAAACTTTTTACAGGCGGCGTAACCACGATCGAGATATACGGCTCCTACTAAAGCTTCAAATAAATTACCGTGAATATTTGCACCAAAATTGCGCGTTGGGACTTGCGTCTGCGCATATTTAATCAAGCCAAAATCTTGACCTAATTCATTGAGGTGTTCACGACTTACGATTTTAGAACGCATTTTAGTTAAATAGCCTTCATCACCACTCGGCACTTTATTATAAATGTATTCTGCTATAACCGCGCCTAGAATAGCATCACCTAGAAACTCTAAACGCTCATAACTTTGCGCAAATCCTTTGACTGTTTTTAGGCCCATTGATTTATGAGTAAAGGCAGTCTCAAAAATAGAAATGTCTTTAGCTTTTAAGCCAGTCATCTTTTTTATTGCATCAGTTAAACCTTCGTTAGTAGGTGTACTACTTCTAGATTTAAATATTTTGCGAATTCTATTCATACGAATGAAAAGACCTGATTAGATCTTTCTGAAAGCAAGGCAACAGTTATGTCCACCAAATCCGAAAGTGTTACTCAAGGCAACGTTTACCTCTCTTATTTCAGGTTGGTTCAATACAAGTCTTAAGGAAGGATCAATATTTTCATCTATGGTGGTGTGGTTGATCGTAGGAGGAATAATTCCTTCTCGTATAGCCATTACACTAGCGATAGATTCTATGGCACCAGCAGCACCTAATAAGTGACCAGTCATTGACTTTGTAGAATTTATACTAATTTTAGAAGCATGTTCACCAAAAACGGCTTTAATAGCCTTTAACTCTGCAACATCACCTAGCGGTGTAGAAGTTCCATGAGTATTGATGTGATCTACATCTTCAGGATTGATTCCTGCATTTTGTAATGTGTTTTTCATTACTGCTATTACTCCACGTCCCTCAGGGTCTGGAGCTGTAATGTGATACGCGTCGCTAGAAAAACCACCACCTATAACCTCAGCATAGATTTTTGCTCCACGAGCTTTTGCATATTCATAATCTTCTAGTACCAAAGCTCCAGCGCCTTCCCCTAGAACAAAACCATCTCTGGTGGCATCAAATGGACGGCTTGCTGTTTGTGGGCTATCGTTGCGAGTAGAAAGAGCATGCATGGCATTAAAACCGCCCATCCCTGCTTGAGCAATGGCAGCTTCAGAACCACCGGTTACTATTACATCACAATGTCCTAATTTAATATAATTAACTGCGTCTAGCATGGCATTTGCGCTAGAAGCACAAGCAGATACCGTAGTGTAATTGGGACCCATAAAACCATATTTAATAGAAATATGAGCTGGGGCAATATCTGCAATCATTTTTGGTATAAAGAAAGGATTAAAACGAGGGACACCGTTACCAGTGGCAAACGCTTTAACTTCTTCCTGAAAAGTTTCTAGACCACCTATTCCAGCACCCCAGATAACACCGACTCTATATTTATCTATAGAGTCGGTATCTAATCCAGAGTCGGCTATAGCTTCATCTCCTGCTACCAGTGCATACTGGGCAAATCGATCCATGCGTCTAGCCTCCTTGCGGTCTATGAAATCAGTCACATTGAAGTTCTTGATTTCACAAGCGAATTTTGTCTTGAAATGTTCTGTATCAAAATAAGTGATAGGAGCACAACCGCTCTTACCAGTTTTTAATGCCTCCCAATATTCCTGTAGGTTATTCCCTATAGGAGTAAGGGCACCCATTCCTGTAATGACAACTCGCTTTAATTCCATGTAATATAAATTACGCTTTTGCTTCTTCGATGTATGAAACAGCTTGACCTACAGTAGCGATGTTTTCAGCTTGGTCGTCTGGGATCTGGATATCAAATTCTTTCTCAAATTCCATGATCAACTCAACTGTATCGAGTGAATCTGCGCCTAAGTCGTTTGTGAAGCTTGCTTCTGTTACAACTTCGTTTTCGTCAACACCTAATTTGTCTACGATAATCGCTTTTACTCTTGATGCAATGTCTGACATAATAATCTAATTTTAATTTTAAATGAATTGCAAAAATAACAAACTTTGGGTTAAAACCATCTTTTAGCTAATTGAGTTAACTTGCAATTTCATTTATTTTTATAATAATAATGAATTCACCTCTGGCTTTACAACTAGCCAACCCTATAAATATATGAAAAAAATAGTAATTCTAGCGAGTGGTAATGGTACTAATGCTCAGGCGATTATTGACCATTTTGCAAGTTCTAAACTGGTTACAGTTTCTTTGATTTTGTCTAATAAACCCCAAGCTTATGTGTTAGAAAGAGGCACAAAAGCCGGTATTTCTGTGATGAGTTTTAACAGATTTGCTTTCGCGAAAGCGGAACACGTACAACGCCTTTTAAATCAGGAACAGCCTGATTTGATTGTTCTTGCTGGGTTTCTATGGAAAATTCCATCATTTTTAATTCAAGATCATCCAAATAAAATTATTAACATTCATCCAGCTTTATTACCTAATTATGGTGGTAAAGGCATGTACGGCATGAATGTGCACCGCGCAATTATTGAAAATAAAGAGACAGAAAGCGGCATTAGCATACATTATGTAACTGAAAATTATGATGAAGGCGCTATTATTAAGCAAGCGACTTGTTCTATAGCTAAGACCGATACTGCTGAAGACCTCGCAGCAAAAATTCACCTATTGGAACAAGAGTATTTTGCAACAACCATTGAAGAATTATTGAGTTAATGGCTAAAAAAAAGAAATTTTATGTAGTTTGGATTGGCAGCAAACCTGGTATTTATAAAACTTGGGCAGAATGCCAAGTCCAAACAAAAGGGTATCCAAAAGCTAAATATAAAGGTTTTCCAACGTATCAAATTGCTGAAAAAGCGTTTCTAGATGGACCTTTGGAGCATTGGGGAAAAGATAAATTTTATTCAACTTTATCAGAAGAGCAGTTAAAGTTAATTGGAAAACCAATACAGGATTCTATGACTGTTGATGCAGGTTGTCAAGGTGTTCCTGGTCCTATGGATTATCAAGGTGTCGATTATTTTACCGGACAAGTAGTTTTTCGTAAAGGACCATTTCCGAACTCTACAAATAATGTAGGAGAATATTTAGCGTTAGTTCATGCCTTGGCATTAATGAAAAAAAAAAATGATAAACGTCCTATTTATTCTGATAGTAAAATCGCAATATCATGGGTAAAAAACAAACAACATAGAACTAACCTTAAAAGATCAAAATTGAATAAAGAATCATTTGAACTTTTAGAAAGAGCTGATAGATGGCTTGAACAGAACACTTATGTAAATAAAATACTTAAATGGGAAACAAAGGCTTGGGGAGAAATTCCAGCCGACTTTGGAAGAAAATAAGTATTAAAATGCCATCAATAATCTTTTCGCAATGAAAGAGGTAATGGAATGGTTGCGATGGAACGTTTATATTATTTTAATCATAAGACTTACACATGAAAGTGTAATAGTTTTATTTTCTATTTTATAATTACTCAATTTTACGTAAGCAAGAACAAACATTTGAACTCCTTTGAAATTAAGGTTAAGTAATTTATTATTTGTGACGAGTTGTTTTCTTACAAATAAATATTTATTTTTAAGATCAAATAATTGCTACTTCCCTTCCCTGAGCAATTATTCCAAATACATTTTTATGAAAAATCTCTTTAAAGATTCGTCAAACCGCATTTATTGTGGTTTCGTTTTAATCCTATCGCTATGTTCATTAATCGCCTGCGACAGCGACGACGCACCATCGCAAGAAAGTTTATTACCACCCATTACCATGACAGGAGAAAATACCTTTGGGTGTTTAATCGATGGTAAGTTCTTTAGACCTAGGGACGGCAACAATTCTATAGGTGGAGACAGCAAAGGTTTGAGAATTATTACAACAGAAACCACTAATGTTGAGTATAAGATAGAGGATTTTGCGAGTAGTAGGTCAGCTAGTTTACTTATTCATATTGAAAATTTTCAAAACGATTCAGCAAGCAATTATGAGTTTCAAGAGTCTAATGGGTTGCGTGGTATTGATGGTTTAAATAATAATTATGCTCATTGTAGAATATGGAAAAATGAAGAAGTAGGTTATCAAAGGTATGTTACTTTTCCAAATTCAGGAATGATAAATATAACTAACAGAATAATACAAGGACAGGCAGATTATCATCATGCAACTTTTGATTTAAAAATGATAAATACATCAATCCAAAACGATACAATTACAATAAGACTTGGAAGATTTGACTTAGAATCTTTTACACTGGATTGGAAAGATTGGGACTAAACTATGTTAACTAAAACCAAAAAATACTTTAAAATGAAAATAAGAAAATATATTATATATGTGTGGATTTCAATATCTATGTGTATCATTACTGCTCAGAATCAAGTACAAAATCTTGACGATGCCTTAATAAATATTAATCAATCTAGTGTAGATAGCGGTATCATTTATGAGCGTACCATGCAACTAGCTAATCTTTATAACTTCAATAGAGAAGAAGGTTTTAATATTGCTTATTACAAATATTTTAGACAAGCGTTACTAGAAATATACAATACGAGTAATTATCACGTTATCAGCAGTTAATTCATTATATTTAAATAGTTTAAAAATTACGCTTTCGCGAAAACCTAAAAATTTGAATCATGAAAACCATTTACCTACTTCTCATAATTTTGCTAGCCACAGCTTGCGACAGCGATGACGCACCATCGCAAGAATCTCTCTTACCACCTATTACCATGACAGGAGAAAATACCTTTGGGTGTTTGATTGATGGTAAGTTTTTTAAGCCTAGGGATGGTGGAAGTACGATAAGTACTGGGAATAAAGGAATGAGAGTATTGAGAACTGAAGAAAAGAACCTTGAAATTTCTGTATTTGATTTTAAAAGTGAGAAAAGAACTAGTTTATATATTCATCTAGAAGACGTTTATTTAAATGGGCAAGGATATTATCCATTATTCCAAGCAACAGGATTAAGAGGCTTAGATGGTCCGAATCATAATTATATCTATTGTATTTTATGGAAGAACAATAATTATGAAGTTTTCTATTCCTATGAAAACTCAGGAAACTTTTTAATTAGTAAAATTGATACTATGTTGACAAATAAAAGAATATTTGCTGGAGAGTTTGATGTGGTTTTAAATAATATAGATAGAACAGATTCCATTCAGTTAAGCTTAGGGCGTTTTGATATTGAAACACAGTCATTGTCATCTACATCATTCGAGTAGAAGAAAACAACACAAAAAGTTATACACCTATGAAAAAAATTATAGAGGTCAGTAGCTAGTTACCTATTAATTTGTTTTGATAGATAATTTCTGAATTTACCATTCTAGTAACCAAATTATTAAATATTGTTGCTTTAGTCTGTGATCTATTTATTCTAAAGCAAAACTCGTTAAAGTATCTATTTAAATTGTGTTCGCTCACCCATGAAAATGTTGTTCTAATCCAAGATTTTACCTGATGAATCATTGTATGCAATGCTTTAAAATTTAATCCTCCATTACTCTTTATCTGAGTGATGTCGTAAGCCTTTGAAATAGGTCGATATCCTCGCCACTCATCTGTAACAACCTTTGCATCACCACTGATATGATTAACAAAAACATACTGTAGAGACTGCGCCGAGAAGTCTTCAATTTTCATGGCGTACATCCTTTTTACTTTTCCATCTTCTGTGAGTTGTACGGCAGTGATAGCCTTCTTTTTCTTTCCTGAATAACTCCTACCAGTCTTGCCTGGATCTTTACCACCTATAACAAATTCATCTACGTGAACTTCGCCATCCATAGGATTATTACCACTTGGAGACATAGCTTCACGAACCTTCATCATAAAAAGCCTGGCGGTCTTTTCAGTTACACCATAGCGCACACCCATATAACTAGCTGAAAGGCTTTTGGTTGTAGTAGCCATTTCAAAACAAATGAAAAAAGCCTTTCTCACACCGAACTTAACCTTATGAAAAAGCGTATTTGCAGTAGCAGATTCAGTATGAGCGCAAATATTACATTGTCGACCAAAATTCTTTACAGACTGATATCTGGAATGATTACATTTCAGACATTTATAAGCGGTCTTTGACTTAATTAATGATAGGTATTCTTTACAATCCGCATCGGTTTTGAAGCGATCAGAGAACTCTAGAAGATTTTGACCCTTGAAAATGTCCATAAAATAGTGTCTTTGTTGACCTACAAGATAAGCAATTAACTACTGACCTCTATTATTTTAATCATAAGACCTATACATGAAAGTGTATTAGTTTTATTTTCTATTTTATAATTACATAATTTTACGTCACCAAGAACAAAGATTTGAACTCCTTTGAAATTAAGGTTAAGTAATTTATTATTTGTGACGAGTTGTTTTCTTACAAATAAATATATATCTTTAAAATTAAATAATTGCTACTTCCCTTCCCTGAGCAATTATTCCAAATACATTTTTATGAAAAATCTCTTTAAAGATTCGTCAAACCACATTTATTGCGGTTTCGTTTTAATCCTATCGCTATGTTTATTAATTGCCTGCGACAGCGATGACGCACCATCGCAAGAATCTCTCTTACCACCTATTACCATGACAGGAGAAAATACCTTTGGGTGTTTGATTGATGGGAAATTCTTTAGACCTAGGGATGGTAACACCTCAATTAATGCAGCAAATAGAGGTTTGAGGATTTTGCGATCTGAAACCAATAATATAGAGTTTGAAATCCATGATTTCAAGACTAATGTTGCTAGAACCTTCATAATTCATGTTGAGGATTTACTACTATCTGGTGAAGGTATTTATGAAGTAAACACATCGAATGGTTTACGAAGTTTAGATGGTAACAATAATTCTTACATTCATTGTATAACCAAAAGTCCTCTTACTGATGAGCAGGCGTTTTACACATCTTACGACAATTCTGGAAACATTTTTATTGAGGAACTGCTTTTAGATTCATTAAACGGTAATATCATCTCTGGAACCTTTAATGCTAAGTTGACTAATATTCTAAATCCACAAGACACTGTTTTAATTAACAAAGGACGATTTGATATTAACTCAATAACAATATTACAAACCGCTTTTAACTAAAAGGCTGCTCATAATAATGACTGCTCTTAAACGCTTAACAACCAACGAAACTTTATCACTTAACATATTAAATCTATGAAAAAAATAATTCTTATTGTAGGATTAGTACTATCATTATGCAATGGTGTTGCTCAAAATCAAGGAAACTCTCTTGACGATGCTCTAAATAATATTAATCAATCTGCGGTAAGCAGTGGGATTATTTATGAGCGTACGATGCAACTTGCTAACCTTTATAACTTCAATAGAGAACAAGGTTTTAATATCGCTGATTATAAATATTTCAGACAAGCGTTATTAGAAATGCATAATGCAAGTAACAAAAATTTATTTCTTAATCTTGATCAGCTAGATTCTCAATTAGAACAAGAAGCTCAAAATTTAGTTCCTATAGGCATTTTAAATACAGACTTTCAATTATTAAATTATAATATAGATAATGAGCAGGCTGGTGGTTTGCTTTATGATAGTGAAGAAAATGAGTTCGCACAAATAAGTGGAAAACTTCCTTTTTATACCTTACATACAACAGTTATTGCACCGCTTAAAAAAGCAGTGGAAGGAAACTATGTTACCTATAAGCTCAACATCAATTATTTGTTTCAAAATCAGCAACAAAAGATCAAGACTTTATCCGCAGATTTTGGTGATGGTGTTAACCGAACGTTAATTACTAATCAACAACTTATTTCTCAAAATATTTCAGTTCCTTATGCTACTAGTGGTGTTAAAACTGCTACTTATCAAGTTATTTATGAAGATAACACTACACTAACTACACATTCTACCATCTACTTTAAGAAAACACAAGGTTTACAAAAGAGTATAGGATTGCTTTGTGCTGGTACGGTTGGTTTAGGATCTACTAAAAATGATACCTTACAAGCCGATATATCTTTTCAAGGTTATAATAATGATCCGTCTGATCCTAATCGAGATCCAACTATTAAAGCCAAAATACAATACCGCACTTATTTTGCAGATAATAACTCTACTGGAATAGTGAATAATCCTATCATCCTATTAGATGGTTTTGATCCAGGAGATAAACGTAAAATAGAAGATTGTGATTGTGAAAATGATGCAGATTGTTTAAGTGATAATTTAAATAATGATGGTAGTTTTAATGGTGGTGAATATAGGAGTATAGTTGATTTACAAAATTATACAGATAATTTAGGATTTACTCAAAATGTATTAAACTCTTTAAGAGAACAAGGCTTTGATGTCATTATTGTTAACCATCCTACTTATAAGACAGATGATTTAAACACTTCACAAGTTATAATTGATGAAGTAGAAATAGATGGTGGGGCTTATTATATAGAGAGCAATGCCTTTGCACTGGTAAAATTATTACAACTTACTAAACAAGAGCTAGCTAGCAACGGCAGTACAGCACAAATAAAACTTATAGGGCCTAGTATGGGCGGTCAGATTGCAAAATATGCTCTCGCCTATATGGAGAAGCAAGAAGAGTTAACTGGTGCAGCAGTATGGGATCATAATGTATCACATTATGTGAGCTTTGATAGTCCGCATCTAGGAGCAAATATACCTCTAGGAGATCAAGCGCTGCTTTATTTATTAAGTGGCGAGTCTGCTGCGGCCAATGATTTTTATTACAACGAATTAGGTAGTCCAGCATCCAAGCAACAATTAATAGAATTTCATCAACCTAAAATGATAAATGTTTTAGGCATGCAAGTTCCTAGTAATTCTGAAGTTCAACAATCACTTCTAAATGCCAGAACAGTTTCACAAGGATTTTCACAAGATCGTGGTAATGAATTTTTCAAAATACACTATAACAACCAATTCAACAATGGGGTTTCAGGCTCCAATGGTTTCCCAATAAAGACCGTTAATCTTGCCGTAGTAAATGGTTCTTTGACAGGAAGTACCTTAACAGATTATGTAGAAGATGAGCGATCTTATCATTTTGCGCCAGATGGTGAACGTGTATTTAGTGCCACCGCTCATGCACGAGTTAAAATAGATTTACCTATAGGTAATATAGTATTTAGAGTTCAAGTGGGAAGTTTTGATTCCCATTTTATGCCGTCTATGGGAAGCTCTAAAAAGAAAATCGCTAGATTTAATTCACTGCGTAGCTCAGAAAAAATAACTAAAGCACCTAATTTTAATAATCGAGGGAATATGGATAACGTTCCAGGAGGTTATTTTGATGTTCAAGGTCAGATTCAAAGTTCTGTTGAAGATGGACCTCCGCCATTTGATACAGTTAACCATATTCCCCTTATACCTTCTGTTCGAGGTTTTCTTTACTCACAATTTCATTTGTTCGGAGCAAATGTAAGTGGAGAATACCGATTTAGTAAAAACAACAATCCTATCAATTCTTTTATCCCAACATACTCAGCAATAGCGCATTTAAATCCTGATCAAGATTGGGGCAATCCTTTAGATTTTGACCTTACTTGTGAGTCAAATATTCTTACTCCATTTGACAGTTACTTTGGCGAGAGTTTAAATACAGAGCATGTCAGTTTTAATCAAAAAAGTATAGATTGGTTGCTAGGTAATTTTGCCTTGGATGTTGGAGATGTTTTAGATCCAGTTTTCCCTATCAATACCACTAGCTTTTCCAGTCCAGAAACTATGTGTGTAGGTGACATTGTTACCATAGGGTTTGAAGATGAGTGTAAAGTGGCAAGTGCTCCTACCTATATAGTGCATAGTGATAATTTAAGAATAGTTTCTCAAAATGGATATTCTGCACAGGTAGAAGCACTGTCAAATGGTGTAGGCTACATACAAGTAAACATCAACAATAGTGTTGGTCCTTCACAAGGCTTCAGTCGTCAAATACATGTAGGTACTCCTAATTTAGACAATGCCTTTGTTACTGAAATTGATTCGGGCACATTTTTATCTCTTTATCCACCTAGTAATTTCTGTGATTTAGTAGCATTGAGAATAGATGGGATAGAGCGATTTGATCTTGTAGATGAAATTGAAATGCAAAAATTACCTATATCTATAGCTTACTGGGATGGTGATCAAAGAACAGGAACAGATAATACTTTAGGCATATACCCTAATTGTAATGAACTATTTAGATTTCAAGTTAGAGCTAGAAATGCTTGTGGGTGGTCAGAATGGGTAGAATTTGTAAAAGATATAGATGGCTGTGCTAACGATTGCTCTACCACAAGTTCAAGCAATATCGTAAGTAACAATTTCATTATTTCTCCCGTTCCTGCGAGTACCATAATAGCTATAGACATGGTACAAAATCCAGAATGGACTTTTTATACTAAAGCATGTAGTGATGGACTTACAGATATAGGAGGAACCTCCCATTGTACTTATTTTGTGAGTATTCAATTGTATGACTTTAGTGGTAATCAAGTTATAAATATTTCTCATCATGAGTTAGGTACTTCATTTGATATTTCACATCTAACCACAGGTACTTATGTTATGCATGTTACTCATGGTAATCAAACTGAAACACATCAAGTACCCATCAATTAATAGTCTAATTTCTTAAGTAAAAGCCTCTATTTAACGTAGAGGCTTTTATTCTTAATGCCAACTAAGATTACCTAATTAATACCGCTTTTGTACTTAAACAAGTTAAGTATGAACTTCTATTTTCAATAAAGAAAATAGAAAGCGTGATAAAAACGACCTTCATACATCTTTAACAACATAAATTTTACCAAACCATCATCTTGCATTACTTTTGCTTATTCAAATTAATTCTAAATAAGGCTTGATAACTACCGTAGCAGATTTAAAGAGAGGAGAAACCGCAATCATCAAGGAATTTGATGAGATAGATGTACCATTAAAATTACTTGAAATGGGTTGTTTACCTGGTAATCGAGTAACCATGATGCAGTCAGCACCATTCAAAGATCCTATTTATCTCGATATTAATGGAACTCATCTTGCCATTAGAAGAGAAACAGCAGTCACAATTAGGGTAGAACTCGATGGGTAAATCAATCAATGTATCACTAATAGGTAATCCTAATACAGGAAAAACCTCTCTATTCAATAGACTTACCGGTCTCAACCAGCAGGTAGGGAACTATCCTGGAATTACCGTAGAGAAAAAAGAAGGTATTTGTAAACTTGACCGAGGTCTTAAAGCGCATATCTTAGACCTACCTGGAACCTATAGCCTGAATACGACATCATTAGATGAAAGTATTGTGGTAGAGACTTTACTCAACAGGAACTCCAAGGATTTTCCAGATGTTGCTGTTGTCGTTTCTGACATAGAAAACTTAAAGAGAAACCTGCTGGTATTTACCCAGATTAAAGATCTAGAAATCCCTACCATTTTGGTCATTAATATGGCCGACCGTATGGAGCGCAAAGCGATCTCTCTAGACATCGACTTGATGCAGCAAGAGCTCAATACTACTGTAGTTTTAGTAAGTGCACGCAAGAACCAAGGGATTCAAGAGCTTAAAGATGCCATAGCCAACTATAAACAGCTTACTTCTGAGCCATGTGTTAACGCATCGGTAATCGATACCGAATATTTTGATAATCTCAAAAAAACCTATCCTAATCAATCCGTTTATAAATTATGGCTGGTCATCACTCAAGATGTGAATTTTGGTAAACTGGATCGTAATCGTGATATAGAAGATTTAAAAAAGCACAAGTTTGATATAAAATCTGAAGCTGATTTGAAAAAAATGCAGCACAAAGAAACAGTGGTGCGCTATCAGTTTATCAACGGCTTGCTTAAAAAAGTACTTACTGTTGATACCGCAAATGCAAAAGATATCAGGACACGACTCGACCGAGTCTTACTGCATAAGGTTTGGGGTTATTTAATCTTTTTTGTGATCCTATTGGTCATTTTTCAAGCGATTTATGATTGGAGTACGTACCCTATGGACTGGATCGATGGAGCTTTTGCTAGCATGAGCTCTTGGGCAAACAATACTTTTCCGGCAGGACCCTTAACAGACTTATTAGCCGAAGGAATCATACCTGGCTTAGGAGGTATTGTTATTTTTATCCCACAAATTGCTTTTCTATTTCTCTTCATCGCTATTCTTGAAGAAAGCGGTTATATGAGTCGTGTGGTATTCCTTATGGACCATATAATGAAACGGTTTGGTTTAAGTGGTAAGAGTGTGGTACCCTTAGTTTCTGGAACAGCCTGTGCGATTCCAGCCGTAATGGCCACTAGAAATATAGAAGACTGGAAAGAACGGTTGATTACCATATTAGTAGTTCCGTTTACAACTTGTTCAGCCCGATTGCCTGTTTATTTGATTATTATTTCTTTAGTAATTCCAGATGAGCGCATTTTAGGAGGTGCTTTTAATATGCAGGGACTTACATTGATGTTGCTGTATTTGTTAGGTTTTGTAGCTGCGATATTTTCTGCTTGGGTACTTAATATCATACTACCCATAAATCGCAAATCATTTTTTGTCATGGAAATGCCTTCTTATAAATTGCCTTTATTTAAAAACGTGGCGATTACGGTTATTGAAAAAACCAAAAGCTTTGTAGTAGGAGCCGGTAAGATCATTATGGCTATTTCTGTAGTTTTATGGATACTGGCCAGTTATGGGGTAGGAGAAGAGTTCAATAATGCTGAGGCGATTGTCAATGAACAATATGCAAACCAGAACTTGACAGTGGAAGAAATGGATCAAAAGGTTGCTTCTCACGAGTTGGAATACAGCTTTATAGGTTACATAGGTAAAGGGATTGAGCCCGCCGTAAGACCTTTGGGTTACGATTGGAAAATAGGTATTGCGATCGTAAGTTCTTTTGCAGCAAGAGAAGTTTTTGTAGGAACGCTGGCAACCATTTACAGTGTAGAAAGCGACGGTGAGGAAGAACAAACCATTAAGAAGCGCATGGCCGCAGAGACCAACCCTATTCTAGGTGGTCCCTTATTTAATTTTGCCAGTGGTATTTCTTTATTACTATTCTATGCATTTGCTATGCAATGTATGAGTACACTAGCCATTGTAAAACGAGAAACCAATAGCTGGAAATGGCCTGCAATTCAATTTTTCTTCATGACTGCTGCGGCATATTTTGCTGCATTGGGCGCATACCAAATATTGAAATAATGCACATCGCACAAACCATAATCGTAATTCTCCTCGCTATTGCAGCAGTGCTTTGGCTATTCAGAAAATCATTGTTTCCTAAAAAATTCAAATCCTCTGATTGTGGCGATGGAGATTGCGGCTGTCATTAAAAATGGGTGGCATTAGATTGGATACCTATCGATTACCCTAAAATTTAGAACGAGCTTGTCGAGATGCAAGTGCGCAATAAAACCCTGCTTTTTCTTTTTGAGTAAATTCAAAGACAAACTGTTATAATTGTTTATTTTTGATATGATAGGAAAGCATTCCTGCAGTATTCTAGCTTCCTAAAGGCTAGTCTTGCGCGAGTAGGAGCATCATTCTGTTGTAATAACCAATTATTAGACCTCTCTTAAATAATAATTGGTATTAAATAATAGTATCAATGAATGTACTCTTCTATAGAAAAACCATTATTGCAGCTACTGGATTATTTTTATGTATTTTTTTAATCGTCCATCTCTCGGCAAATGCGATCCTAATTTTTCCTGAAGAGGTCGCTCGAGGATGGTACAACTCCTATTCCACAACTTTAAGAGAAAGCCCCTTAATTAAGATAGTAGCTTATTTACTATACCTTTCTATTGTTCTTCATGCTTTGTATGCCTTATTAATTACTATAAGAAATAGAAAAGCAAAACCACAGAAATATGTGATGGATCAAAGTTCAGAAAATAGCACTTGGGCCTCTAAAAACATGGGAATTCTAGGGACACTTATTTTGATTTTTATCATTATACATTTGGCTAATTTCTGGGCACGTATCAAATTAGGCATAGGTGAATCAGTAGGCTTTGATGCAGCGGGTAATAAGGATGTTTATGAAGTGACTTATTCCTTGTTTCACAACATCTATTTTGTGTTATTTTACGTGATATGTGCCATACCACTAGCTTTTCACTTGTACCACGGTTTTAAAAGCAGCTTTAAAACCTTAGGTTTCTACCATAAAAAAGGTACTGCAATTATTGCAAAAACATCTTTAGTATACGCTATCATTATGGGGGTTGGTTTTGGTCTTATTCCAATTATTGTTTACTTTAAATAACTAGAAAATGAAATTGGACCCAAAAATACCTAAAGGAAAACTAGAAGATAAATGGAGTAATTATCAAATCACTTCTAAACTCATCAACCCAACAAACAAGAAAAAACTGAATGTCATTGTCGTTGGTTCTGGACTGTCTGGAGCTGGTGCAGCAGCTACTCTTGCAGAATTGGGTTATGACGTTAAATGCTTTTGCTATCAAGATTCGGCCAGACGAGCACATTCTGTTGCCGCTCAAGGAGGAATCAATGCTTCAAAGAATTATCAGCACGATGGAGATAGCGTGTACCGCATGTTTTATGACACTCTTAAAGGAGGCGATTTTAGATCTAGAGAAGCAAATACTTATAGACTCGCTGAGCTTTCGGCTCCATTGATTGATCACTATGTGCAACAAGGGGTTCCTTTTGCTCGAGAATATGGAGGCACTTTAGTAAACAGAAGTTTTGGAGGTGTACAAGTACAACGCACCTTTTATGCAAGAGGGCAAACTGGCCAACAGTTACTCCTGGCGGCTTACTCGCAATTGTATAAAATGATACGAGCTAAAAAAGTAGAAATGTTTCCCCGTAGTGAGATGTTGGATCTGGTGGTTATTGATGGTAAAGCAAAAGGTATTATCATACGGGATTTAGTTACTGGAGACTTAAAACGCTATGCGGCAGATGCTGTGGTACTAGCTACTGGTGGTTATTCTCGTGTTTTTAGACTGTCTACGCTGGCGATAGGATGTAATGGAAGTGCTCTGTGGAAAGCGCATAAAAAAGGCGCTTATTTTGGGGCACCTAGTTTTACACAGATACATCCTACTGCTTTACCGCAGTCCAGTGAAGCGCAATCTAAACTTACCTTAATGTCAGAGTCTCTGAGAAATGATGGGCGTATTTGGGTTCCCAAAGTTAAAGGAAATACGACTGAAGCAAATGCTATTCCTGAGGAAGAACGCGACTATTATCTAGAGCGTCGTTATCCAAGTTTTGGAAATTTAGCTCCACGAGATATCGCCTCGAGAGCCGCTAAAGAGCGCCTTGATGCTGGTTATGGCGTAGGACGTTTAAAGAATGCCGTCTACCTTGATTTTAAACACGCCATTGAGAAATTTGGGTTGGAGACCATCAAAGATCGCTACGGGAATCTCTTTAAGATGTATAAAAAAATTACCGGTATCGATGCGTATACAACACCCATGCTCATCTCGCCAGCAGCCCACTTTTCCATGGGTGGGCTTTGGGTAGATTATGAATTAATGACTACCATTCCAGGTTTGTATGCCATAGGGGAATGTAATTATTCTGATCATGGAGCTAACCGTTTGGGAGCAAATTCATTGCTTCAAGCAAGTGTGGACGGCTATTTTATACTGCCCAATACCATTAATAATTACCTGGCAGGAGAGATGAAAAATGAGCAGCCTACTGTAAACGATCCCGCTTTCGCGAAAGCGGAACAACAAACTCAAGAATATATAGATCAAATACTAGCCATTCAAGGAAGTAAAACGGTGGATCATTTTCATAGAGAACTAGGTAAAGTCATGTGGCGAGAATGTGCTATGAGTAGAAATCAAGACGGACTCCTAAAAGCCATTGCTCAAATTAAAAGCATTAGAAAGGAATTTTGGAGCGATGTCAAAGTTACGGGTCACGATAAAGAAATGAATACAGAGCTAGAGAAAGCCTTGCGCCTTGCTGATTTTATAGAATTGGGTATATTAATGTGTACCGATGCGTTGCAACGAGAAGAATCTTGTGGAGCACATTTTAGAGAAGAATATCAAACAGAAGAAGGTGAAGCAGTGCGTGTAGATGAAGATTATAGTTACGTTTCTGCTTGGGAATATGATCATGGCGACTTTAAATTACATAAAGAGCCACTAGAATTTGAATTTGTAACACCTTCTGTGAGAAGCTATAAGTAGTATATCGGTTATTAGTTTACAGTTAATAGTTGTTTGTGGATCGTAATAAGTTTATAGCTTAAGATAAAAGCTGCTGTTTGTTATATTTCGCTTTCTGTTTTCTTTTTGAATATAGTAGTTTACGCGGAGGAAGCTCAAGGCGAAAACGGAATAAAAATAAATAAAAGATTTTGTAGAATTGCGAGAGGTTTATTAGGGGAACTTATCAATTACATAAAACAATTTAATAGTTTCAGGTTTATTAAATTGGAGATACAGATAACTGATAACAAATAACTAAGTAGTTATGAAAGTAACATTTAAAATATGGAGGCAGGAAGGGCCTCAAGATAAAGGAGGCATAAGAGACTATGAAGTGGATGGCCTCACGGAGGATATGTCTTTTTTGGAAGCTTTAGATCACCTTAATGAATTGCTAGTCCTCCGAGATGAAAAGGTGATTGCGTTTGAATACGATTGTCGAGAAGGTATTTGTGGACAATGCGGGGTGTTTATAAATGGACGTGCTCACGGGCCTCATGATCATATAACCACTTGCCAATTGCACATGCGGAGTTTTAAAGACGGTGACAGTATTGTAGTAGAACCCTGGCGAGCAGCTTCATTTCCAGTCATCAAAGACTTGATTGTTGATCGCTCCGCTTTGGACAGAATTATAGGACAAGGGGCATTTATCAGTTCCAAAACAGGAACAGCTCCAGAGGCAAATGCGATCCTTATCCCTAAAGAAGTGTCAGACAGGGCCATGGATGCCGCGGCTTGTATAGGTTGTGGTGCTTGTGTAGCCACTTGTAAAAACTCGTCTGCTGCATTGTTTACATCAGCAAAAATCAACCATCTCAACAGTTTGCCACAAGGTAAGGCTGAAGAACATCAACGCGTCGAGCAAATGACCTATCAAATGGAAATAGAAGGCTTTGGGAGTTGCACATTTACAGGTGCTTGTGAGGTGGAATGTCCAGAAGGTATTTCCATATTAAATATTGCCGAAATGAATGCAAGACTGATTAAATCCAATGTAATAGGCTGATTTTATTCTAACTTTCTATATGTAGTAGTCCGTTTATAAAATTAACATGGGTAAGGATACCTTGAGAATGTCCATTATTTCTTAGAAATTCATGCCTAATTTGATTCAGTACTCCAATTGAAATAAAGTAATTTCTAGGGGCATTATAGAGTTAAAATGCTGTGGCTGCAGTATGATATAGTCTTGTTTGGAATTCAAACTAGCAATTATAGTGTATTCTAAGACTTATTTTATACTAAATCCCTTACCAAAGACGCTGCATTGAGTGCTAGTCGAAATGAAAGGACTTTGAATTTACTTCCGTTTGGTAAGCGCTAGGGATAGTTTTAAACCTAAAGTCAGATGATCAACCGGCTAATAAACTACAACCAATGGTATTCATCCAGTAGGTTACATCCTTAAGCATACATCTTTATACCTTTGTACTTATTACCTCATACGTCAAAGTATTTTCTCCTATTTTTACATCTATGAATAGCAATCCAATAGGTTTTTTTGACTCTGGTGTAGGAGGAACAAGTGTATGGAAGGCAGTAATTGAATTATTACCTCACGAAAACACCATCTACTTAGCCGACTCAAAACATGCGCCTTACGGTCGTAAGTCTAAGCAGGAGATTATTAGGCTCTGTATTAAAAATACCGAATTTTTATTAAGTCAAAACTGCAAAATGATCGCAGTTCCTTGTAATACAGCCACTACCAATGCTATTTCTTATTTACGCGCTCATTACGATGTGCCTTTTATAGGAATTGAGCCGGCTATAAAAACTGCGGCACTTAAAAGTGATACTAAAAAAATAGGAATTCTCGCTACTAAAGGAACCCTGTCGAGCAAGCTTTTTAATGATACCCAAAAAGAATTTGCTCACAGTGTCAATACTATTGAAATAGTAGGAACTGGAATTGTTGAGCTTATAGAAGCAGGCAAAAAAGACAGTGAAGAGATGCGAGATCTTTTGGTACGTATTACTGAGCCGTTCATGATCTCTGGAATCGATTATTTGGTTTTGGGCTGCAGCCATTATCCTTACGTAAAAGAAATGCTTCAAGAACTTCTTCCTATGCGAGTGCGCATTATCGATTCTGGAGCCGCAGTGGCAAGACAGACGTTGAATATTTTAAAGTTAGAAAGCTTATTGAATCCAACGGATAAAGCCGGAAATCACTTGCTATATTCTAATTTACAAACAGAAACGCTAGATGATTTAACTAGAGAAGTAGCAAATAGAGAGGTGTCGTTATTGGATTTTTAAAGCTATTCCTATAAAGTTTTTAGAAACCAACATGTCAAGCATTTGTCTTGGTGTGTTTGATGGTAAGCGATACAACTAGTACTTATTACAATTTCCAGCCTTTAGACTAGATTTAGACGTGGCAAACACCCTTTGTCTATAGGCAATGTGCATGCCTCTGATGGCTAAGCCGAGTTCGTGGATGCAAGTAGGGAAAACCTATACTATCTAGCTTTAGTCAATAGAACATAGATTACGGGTGCCTGCCGTTTTCCCTTAGAGGCGATGCACTGATCAAGTCGAAGTGGAAGATAAGAATTGGGTGTATGCGATGTTGTTTTAAATCAACATATCAAGTCTAACTAAAATACCCAAACAAACCCAGTTTTTTACTCGGGCTTACAGGAAGTTCTACCGTTCCCAGCATCACACTACCGCCTTTACCTTTTTTATAAGCGGTGACATGAGAAACATTGATGAGGTGTGATTTATGAATACGAGCAAAACCTTTATCAGACAGCATGTCGTCAAAGTGTTTTAAGGTTTTAGAAACCAGTTTTTTGTCGTTTTCAAGATAGATATGTGTGTAATTATCGTCTGCACTGCAATAGATGATGTCTTTAATAGGGAGTACTTCAAAGCCTTCTTGGGTAGGAATGGTGATTTTATCAGTGAGCTGTGAGCTGTTTTGTTCTTTGATACTCAGATCAACATTCACCTCGTTTTCACGTTCTTTGATTGCCCTTACTATTTCTGTTGCTTTGATCAGTTCATCTATATCTATAGGCTTGGTCAGGTAATAAGCCGCCTGCTGATTGAGCGCATCTTTTGCATATTGATCGTAAGCCGTGACAAAAACAGTTTCAAAAGTACGGTTGGGTAACTTATCCAGTAAATCAAACGCAGTTCCATAAGGCATTTCTACATCTAGAAAAACCAAATCTATGTCTGTTTTTTGAAGCAATTCAAAAGCCTCTTCTACATTAGTGGCTTCATGCAGGACTTCTACTTGCGGACAATACTTAGTGATATAGTTCTTCAAGATGTCTCTTGAAATTTGCTCGTCTTCTACTATTATGGAAGTTAGTTTCATTTCTTTCTGTTTTTTAAAATCATCTTGTCATCCTGAAAAATTTGCCTTCAAAAAGCTATTGATTCTCAAAATATTAGCGCAAATTTATTCAAGATCTCATTCCTCATTCCTCATTTCTCATCCCCCCATCCTCACCACAACGGTAGTCCCCACATCCGGAGTCAATCCAGCATCACTTGCTTCCATACCGATTTTACAATCGTGCAATTCATTCAATAATGCGACACGATTTTTGATATTGCCCAAGCCTTTAGAATCGCGTTTCTTTTGATGCTCGGTTTTTATTTCTTTGGACTTTTCTCTTCCTATTCCATTGTCTGTTATGGTGACTAGTATTCCTTTTTCCGCTTTCGCGAAAGTGACATTTAAAAAGCCTTTTTCTTTTTTATAACGCAATCCATGCCATACCGCATTTTCAATAATGGGCTGTAATAGCATAGGAGGCACTTGTATTTTAGCATCCTTTAAAGAAGGGTCAATTTTAAGGGTAAAATCAAATTTATCTTTAAAACGTTCGTGTTCCAGCTTTAGATAAAGACCTAGAAGTTCAATTTCCTTTTCTAATGGGATAAAATCCAACTCACTATTTTCTAAAACGCTGCGCATCAATTTAGAGAAGTCTGCCAGGTATTTGTTGGCCGCGCGTTCGTCATTTTGTGCGATATAGTTATTTACAGAGTTCAACGCATTAAATATAAAATGCGGATTCATCTGACTGCGCAATGATTTGAGAGCGAGTAAATGGTTGTTGATTTTTTGCTGCTTGTTGTTGCGGTACATAAAATACGCCAGTGTCAGTAATAATAGACTCAAGGCAACTAATGAGTATATTATCCAGCGCTGTCGCTGGTTCATTTGTTGTGTAAGCTCGCGCTCGGTATTGATCAGGGCAATTTTATTCTCGGTAAGCTCGCGATCTTTTTCTAGGGTAAGGATCCTGGTCTGTTTAGAAACCAGCTCTTTGGTTTTTCTAGAGTTTTCTTCTAGTTCTTTTTCTTTCTCTAGATACAACGCATCTACAGTATTGATGTACAATTCATTATAGGCCAGTGCTGTTTTAGTATTACCCGCTTTTTTATTGAGTTCATACAGGCTTTTTGCAGCGTCCTTTTTTACTCCTAGGTCATTATTCTCGGTTGCTTCGTCTAGACTGGATTCATAGAAAATGATTGCCTCTGCAATTTTATTTTGAGCTTTTAAAGCTTCGGCGATGTTGAGTTGTTCTTTTTGTTTGGACAAGCGATTTATTCCATTTGAGCTGGAAGGCTCATAAGCAGCTTCTGCACCTCTTTCTTCTATATCATCCTCAGCTATCACCACCTCGTTTAAAACGCCTTCTTTTTTGGTCATTTTTTGCGGTGCTTTAGCTTCGTCGCTTTTAATCTCATCGAGGATTTCAATATTATTCTTACGCAAGGCAATTTCCTTATCAAACTGAGAGTTGCTTCGGTAAAAGTCTGCTGTTTGTGATTGGGTAATCACATTAGCCTTACGACTCTCCTTTTTAGATTCTTGGATGGCTCTATTGTAATAAGCTTCTGCCTTATCTACCTGACCTATTTCATTTAACAGCGCAGCAATTTTTGAATTGATGGAAGTCACTTGTATATTTAAACTGGTGGTTTGAGCAAGTTGCAGTGCCTGTTTATAAGTTTGCAATGCCTTCTCGCTATCGTTTGTTTTAGCATAAGCAGCAGCTAGACCCGTGAGTCTTTTTATTTCTAAAGTAGAAGAACCTCCCGTGCTTAGGTTCTTTTTTGATCTACCAGTGCTGGAAATATCCGCACCTAAATAAGCGGCAATGGCTTCTTGATAATTACCATTGAGACGCAGCATGTCTGCTTTTTTTATGATAATTGTAAGGCTGGTGTTCAACTCCTCGGCCTGCGTATAATTAGCAATGGCAAGATCGTATTGTTTATGAAAACTATAGAGGTCGCCCAGTTTTTTATAAGCGGCACTTTCTTGATTTTTGGTAAGTGATTTAGGATTGTTAGATAAAGCAGCGATAAGGAAATCGGCTGATTTTTGTGCGTCTTTTTTCAAAAATACTTGTGCACTATCCATAGCCACTTGATAGGGAATAGCAGGGCGCTTTTTTTGATCTTGGTTTTCACTTTGTACGCGTATTTCTATATCGTCATTACTTCTTATACGGTAATAAACGGTCTCAAAATTAAGACCTCTTATCACGATTTCTTCTCCCATATTTGCGGGTAAACTAAAGGTACCGCGAGCATCAGTAGTTGCATAACGCCCCATTTTCCCTTCTATATTCACTCCTGCAATAGGCATTCCACTTTCACTCAACACACGTCCTTCCAGCACCATATTGGTCTCTTGAGTCCTAGGCGCTTGGAGTTCCTTGTTTTGTGCTACTGCTATTTGAAAAGTAAAAAGCAGGATTAATAAAGTGACTATCTGTTTCATTGGGCTGTAAACTTAGTCATAAAAAAAGATATGATTCCTGTGAAAAGCTTGCTTTAGGTCGGTATAGATGGTGTTTTGCACGCTTTCGCGAAAGCGGACTCATCAAGAATAGCGGTACACTCATTCATAGGGTAGATTTACTCATTGGGTCTATGAAAAGGATTTTTATACCAATAGATTTGGTTTAAAATATAAGGAAAATGAAAACTATGCTCACCTCTATACTGCTGCTTCTAGTAGTAACCATGACGGCCCAGCACATGGGAAATTTTAATAATTTAGTCGCTGACCATCAAATTTCTAGAGCTAATATTGTTACCGGAATGGGAAGTGGGAATCCTTATGTGCAACCCTACACACCGCCGCAACCCAATCATATACTGCACATCGATTTGCGATCTCTTTACAATGTAGAAGCGACCGATTATACCGCTGTATTTAATATCATTCAAGTAGGCAAAACTGCTGAGGAAACTACCAAGCTCATGAACGATAAGATTGAATTGATTAAAAAGGAACTCAGTTCAAATGGTTTTCAAGGACAGTTTGCTCTGGACATGATTTCTTTTGTGCCTCAATACGAGATGGAAGTCACTAAAAAGCTTTTCTCCAAGACCTATACCGAAGTGCCTGTAGGCTTTGAATTGCAGCAAAATTTATTGATCAGCTATACGAAAGACAGCGATTTCCAAAAGATCCTCACCGCTTGCGGAAAAGCGGAGGTGTACAACCTCGTTAAAGTAGATTATTACGTAAAGAACTTAGAAGCTGTTTATGAGGATTTACAAAACAAGCTGCTCGTTGAGGTGGCCAAAAAGAAATTATACTACAAAGAATTAGGTTTTGATATGAGTAATTACAACGTCATGATGGCCGATAAGAAATATTACCACACTCCTAAAGATTTTTATAAAAGTTACCTCGCTGCCGAAAATATAAGTATGGAGCCTCTTAAAAATCAAAAAAGTGTGACCACAGTAAGAAAACCTACTTCTTATTATTACGACCCTATTCCGTATAACGGTTATGACGTTGTTGTAAATGCATCGATTACAAAGCCGGTTATCCAATTGGGGATGGATTTGAGCTTGCAATACACCCTCAAGCCTGTGGAGAAAAAACCAGAACCTTTAAAAACACCCAGTCCTAAAGTGTATGTAGTAAGTCCGAGTGGGCCTATTGATATTAAGGAAATACCTAACAATTAAGGGAACGGAAGCAAACAAAACCTTTCCCTAGCCCTGAAGGGTAGGTTTTAAAAAGGGACGTAAAACTGAAGAGATTCTCTTTCCGCACCCTTCAGGGAAGGGGAACCGAAACAAAAACTAAAATTTAAACATGATGAATAATTTAAAAACACTCGCATTTACCCTAAGCATTGCTTCATTAATGTCTTGCAAAGGCGCTACTACTGAAAATGAAGTAGAAACCGCAAAAAACACGATAGAAAATCCGCAAACCGCTGCTGCGATTTCTACAGTGGTGGAAGAGTCGGTAACCATACAAATTGCCATGCTTCTAGACACCAGCAATAGTATGGACGGACTCATTGATCAGGCCAAAACCCAGCTTTGGGACCTTGTAAACAAAATGTCTGGAGCACATTGCAATGAGCAGCAGGCTTTATTGGAAATCGCACTTTATGAATATGGGAACAGTGGGTTAAATTCAGAAGAAGGCTTTGTGCGTCAAGTGCTTTCCTTCTCAACCGACCTTGATTTGATCAGTAAAAAGCTGTTCAGTTTAAGAACTAATGGTGGAGAAGAGTATTGCGGTACCGTGATAGATAACTCTCTAAAACAATTGGAATGGAGAGACGGAGCAAACGATCTTAAAATGATTTTTATAGCAGGAAATGAAGGCTTTAATCAAGGTGCTGTGCCTTTTTCTTCGAGTATTGCCCAAGCGGTAGAAAAAGAGGTGGTGGTGAATACTATTTTTTGTGGAGACTGGAATACGGGCGTACAGTTGAAGTGGAAAGAAGGCGCTACTTTAGGAAAAGGGGAATACATGAACCTGGATCACAACCAGAAATCTGCCTATGTCGCTACGCCTTATGACAATAAGATTTTGAATTATAACCATCAGCTGAATGATACTTATATCGCTTTCGGTCGTCAGGGTTATGATAAAAAAGCCGTCCAAATGCATATGGACGAAGAGGTTCAAGAAGTATCTGCTCAGGCAAATGTGAAGCGTACCTTAGCCAAGTCCTCTGCAAATTATCGCAATTCCAGCTGGGATCTTGTTGATGCTTTAGATGATGAAGACATGAAGGGAAAAGTGCTTACGGAGGAGAATATAAAGACGTTGCCAGACAGTATTCGTTATAAAAGTAAGAAGGAGATTACCGCTTTCGCGAAAGCTAAAAAACAAGAGCGCACCTCCATACAAAACAAGATCAAAGAACTCAACCAAAAAAGAGATCAATATATCGCAACACAATCACTCACCGAGACTAACGAATTAGAGTCGGCTATGTTTAAGGCGATCAAGAAGCAATCTGCCTTAAAAAACTACAAATGGGAATAGTAGATAAGTAGCTATGCACTGTTGAAAAATGTTGAATGGTTTTAGGTTGATCACAGTGGCTAAATCGTATTTTTGATATTCATATAAAAGTATAAATTTGGCCACTAAATCAAAGAAGGTAACTCCTTTAATGCAGCAATACAATAAGATCAAGACCAAGTATCCTGATGCCTTGTTGTTGTTTAGAGTGGGCGATTTTTATGAAACCTTCGGTGAAGACGCTATTAAAACAGCGCGCATTCTCAATATTGTATTGACCAGCCGTAACAATGGCGGTGATCATGTAGAACTAGCTGGATTTCCACATCATTCCTTAAACAATTACTTGCCTAAGCTGGTAAAAGCAGGGGAACGCGTTGCCATTTGTGATCAATTAGAAGACCCTAAACAGACTAAAAATATTGTAAAACGCGGGGTAACCGAGTTGATTACGCCAGGAGTTTCTCTCAACGATGAGGTGCTCAGTTCCAAAACAAATAATTTTCTAGCCGCACTTTCTGTCAACAGGAATGTATATGGAGTGGCGTTTTTAGATATTTCCACCGGTGAGTTTTTAGTTTCTCAAGGCTCTAAAGAAGAAGTAGATAAGTTATTGCAAAATTTTAACCCCAGTGAACTTTTAGTAACTCGTAGCGATAAAAAGACACTGGCAATGGAGTTCCCATACGATTTGCCTTTCTTCCATTTGGACGATTGGGTATTTCAAATCGACTTTGCCACAGAGTCGCTTCTCAAGCATTTTAAAGTCAATTCATTAAAAGGGTTTGGAGTAGAAAAGTTGGATCAGGCGCTTATTTCGGCAGGTTCGATTTTACATTATCTGGAAGAGACCCAACACGATAAATTGGATCACGTCTCTAACATTTCCCGTATTGAAGATGATAATTTTGTGTGGATGGATCGTTTTACCGTCCGCAATCTAGAATTATACACCCCATTAAGTCAAGGAGCGGTCACTTTAATTGACGTTATTGATCAAACCACTACGGCTATGGGTGGGCGCATGCTCAAACGCTGGATGGCATTTCCATTAAAAGATGCAGCTCAAATTAAAAAGCGGCATGACGTGGTGGAGTTTTTTACCAACTCACAAGAACAACAAGAAGACATCAGGTCCTACCTCAAACGCATGAGCGATTTGGAGCGATTGATTTCAAAAGTAGCCGTAGGTAAAATTTGCCCTAGAGAAGTCGTACAGCTTAAAAACAGTCTAGAAGCTATTATTCCCGTAAAAGAAAAAGCACTGGCTTCAGATAACAAAGCTTTGAATATTATAGGAGAAAGCTTGAATCCTTGTACGCACTTAATAGACCTGTTCAAACAAGCTATTGACGAGCAAGCACCTGTAAATATTTTAAAAGGGAACACCATTGCTCCTGGATATCATTCAGAATTAGATGAGTTAAGAGGCTTGGCAACTTCAGGAAAGGATTACCTGGATAAGATGCTTGCTAGACATGTAGAAGAAACGGGTATCAGCAGTTTGAAGATATCTAGTAACAATGTATTCGGTTATTATATAGAAGTACGAAATACGCATAAAGATAAAGTTCCAGCAGAATGGACGAGAAAGCAAACTTTAGTCAATGCAGAGCGTTACATCACAGAAGAACTCAAAGAATACGAAGGCAAAATATTAGGTGCTGAGGACCGCATCAACGCTTTACAACAAGAACTTTTTGATAGCATAGTTCGGGAGATTATGCCCTCTATTAAAACCATTCAGAACAACTCCCAGTTAATAGGGCAGTTGGATTGCTTGATTTCTTTTGCCTCTCATGCGGTGAAGTCTAACTACATCAGGCCAGAATTATTAGACAACGACGAGTTAATCATCAAAAACGGTCGCCATCCAGTCATAGAAAAAATGCTTCCAGCAGACCTGCCCTACATTCCTAACGATGTACAGCTCGATCGAGACAGCCAGCAAATCATCATGATTACGGGTCCTAACATGAGTGGTAAAAGCGCCATTTTAAGACAGACAGCACTGATTGTTCTTTTAGCACAAATAGGAAGTTTTGTCCCTGCCGAAGAGGTAAAGATGGGAATTGTAGATAAAATATTTACAAGGGTAGGCGCAAGCGATAACATTTCTCAGGGGGAATCTACTTTTATGACAGAGATGAATGAAAGTGCGAGTATTTTAAATAATCTCAGTGAGAAAAGTTTGGTACTGCTCGACGAAATAGGTCGTGGAACAAGTACTTATGATGGTATTTCTATTGCATGGGCCATAACCGAATATTTACACGAGCACCCTTCCAGTCCCAAAACCTTATTTGCTACGCATTACCACGAGCTCAACGAAATGACCTCGCAATTTGACCGCATTAAAAACTTTAATGTAGAAGTGAAAGAATTAAAAGATAAGGTGCTCTTCATGCGCAAGCTAGTTCCTGGGGGTAGTCATCACAGTTTTGGGATTCACGTGGCAAAAATGGCCGGAATGCCACAGCAGGTGATCTCAAAAGCAAATAAAATACTTAAAAGGCTGGAAAAGAGTCATAAGCAAGAGGATTCTAAAGAAGCTATAAAAGCCATTCAGGAAGAAGAAATGCAATTGAGTTTTTTCAACTTAGACGATCCATTGTTAGAAAATATCAAACAAGAAATTTTACAGGTGGATATAAATACCTTAACACCAGTAGAGGCTTTGATGAAATTAAACGAAATCAAACGCATGTTGGTAAAAAAAGAGAAAGCATCCTCATAATTTTTCATTTTTTCCTTTGCAGTATAAGGAAAGTTGTTAAATTTGCAACCGCTTTGAAAAGTTGTATACTTTTTAAATTTTGCGAAAGTAGCTCAGGGGTAGAGCATCACCTTGCCAAGGTGGGGGTCGCGAGTTCAAATCTCGTCTTTCGCTCTAAAATTTGTTCTTAAATGGATTTTACAGTACCAATGATGTGTCGCTGACACAATCGCTCGAGTGGTGGAATTGGTAGACACGTTGGACTTAAAATCCAATGGGTAGTAATGCCCGTACGGGTTCAAGTCCCGTCTCGAGTACTGAAACCTCTTGTAATCTGTTGATTATAAGGGGTTTTTTAATTAAAACAGGTTGTATTCCCCGTATATTCCCCGTAATGGTCTGAAAACTTTAATAAATCTTACTTTTACCGTCACCAAAATAATCTTAACCCTTAACTGTGATCTAACCGGTACCTTTGATATAGTCTTGACATTATTTTGCATTTGTAAAAAAAGATAATTATAATTGATAGTTTTAACTAAAAGTTTTTAAATGAAGTATTTAATATTATTTGTTTTCATGTCATCAATTAGTATTGCTCAAAATAATAGATACTTAGAGCGTAAGGGATTAAGATTAAATAAAGCCGAAAGGGAAGCGATGCTAAAGGCACAAAAAGAAGGTCGTACCTCAATAGTTTCCGATAGTATTTATAAGGCTTCTTTTGGTAATATATCAGGCGTTTATGACTTTGAAAGCGATAATGTACAACAAGGTTTTGGCTTCAATCAAAAAATAAATTATCAAGTAATCAATGAGTTAGAAAATATCACTAAAGAAACTGTTTATAAAAACGTTCTTTTATTTATTACACAAAATAAAGCAAAGATTCTTTTTAAAGATTCTAGTAAAATTACTTATGAAATTAAAAAAATTGACTTCTTCAAAGTAGATACCGACATACTTACCAATACAACGTATGATTTGGACTTGTTAGTTACTTATGATTTTAAAGATAAAAAAATAAGAACCACCTACGAAAAAATTGAACTAAATAAAAACTCAAATCAAAATATAATAATAGATAACTACTTTTTTGAAAGAGGTGATTATATAAGTAATCAAAATACAAAATACGACGGTTTGGTTTTTAAACTATTAGATGTTATGAACTCTAATTTAAAACAAGTTTTTTCCGACTGGTAGACTTCTTTTAAATACCAAAGATTAATCAAACCCTTGATGTAATCTTGATATTACCCTCACCCTAATATCAATACTGTAACCTTACTATTATTCTTGCTATAACCATCACCGTAATATTACCGTTCCCTTTAGCATTAGGTTAAGATTATATGATGCCTTTAATGTTGCTATACTTATCTAGGATGCTGCCAGTCCTAAATGATCTTAGTCCTACGATCTTATTTTCTGTATTATTAACTCGTACAAGGTCATAAACATTTTACGATAGGTCTGTGAATCCAGCAAACTGCAAAGAAAACACAATTTATAATTCGTTTTTATTTCGACTACTTATAGTTTTTTTTTGAGTTTTTTACGTTTTACGTATTATAGTAAAAAAGTAATTAGCCCACATTTAGTTTAGCCCCCAATAAGTTCGGAGTGATATTTAGAAACAACAGATTCACTTCAAAGAGTGGAATACCGGGACCAACCGCTGCTAGGTTTACTAGAATATTATTAGACAAAGAATTATTAAGGACATTAGAAGAATCTTCAGGTAGAAGGCCAGCTCTTTATGCTTTTGAACCATTATTGCAACTAGCTCGAGTATAAAAACTACCTACAACAATGTAAAAAACAGTTCAAAAAGTGCTTAAATGAAAGGTCTGTGTCTATTTGCCAAATCGGCAAATTTTTAATTTGGCTTATTCAGAAAACAGTAATAAGAAAATTGGATATATGCTTAATCCAAAGGACTGTTCCTTTTAACTCCTTACTAACCATAGCCGAGACGTTAACTGTAATTTTAAAATAACAACTAAAAGTAAATGTTCAAGTTAACTTTTTTTATTTTTTGTAAACATATATATTGACTTATTAGTATATTTGTAAATATATAAGTTTACATATCTAAATTTTTGGAAACTTAAAGATTTACAAAAAATGAGAAACAAGCGGAAACTTTTAATTGAGCAATTGGAGCAAAAGCTACAACCATTCTCTCCAACTAGAAAAGTCTTGGTCCCTGAACGTGGATGGACCAACACCATTCGTACAACGCTACATATGACAATGGCCCAACTTGGGGCCAAACTAAATATCACAAGACAAGGAGTGAAAAGAATTGAGGAAAGCGAAGCTAATGGCACGATAACACTCAATTCCTTAAAGGGTGTAGCCAATGCAATGGATTTAAAATTGGTATATGCACTAGTCCCAAAACACGGGACCATTAACGATTTAATACAAATAAAAGCAGAAAAGCTTGCTCAAAAAATAGTGTTGCGGACCAATCAAAATATGAAACTAGAAGACCAAGGAATTGGAGATGAAAAAATAGCCAAAACTATAAAGGAACTCGCTAGTGAAATAAAACGAGAGATGAGAAAGTCACTATGGGATTAGAATTCAATTATAAGTATGGGCAAACAGCATTAGACGCAGAAGAAAAGGAAGGTCTTAAAATATACTCAATTACTACTCAAGGAGAGTTGGATGAATTTGAGCAATTGAATATTGAAAAAGCAGTTGAATGGACTATTCACTCAAAATTCAAACCTGAACATATTTTGACAGAAAAGTTTATTAAAGACTTGCACAAAAGAATGTACGGTGATGTATGGAAATGGGCAGGTGAATTTAGGAGAACTGAAAAAAACATAGGAGTCCAGTGGACACAAATTGGAATTGAATTGAAAAATTTACTTGACGACACAAAGTATTGGATTGAAAACAAAACCTATTTACCAGAAGAAGTTGCTATTAGATTTAAACATCGAATAGTATCTATTCATTGTTTTCCTAATGGAAATGGAAGACATTCAAGAATGATGGGGGACATCATAATTGAATCCATATTTGGGAAAGAAGTATTCTCGTGGCATCAATCAAATATGGTTAAAGTTAACGAAACAAGAAAAGAGTATATTAAAGCTTTAAAAAAAGTTGACGATGGAAACCTTGCACCATTAATTAAATTTGCAAAAAACTAAACCTAACAATGGCTATAAGTAATTGCTTGTATCTATTTTTTCTTAAGCCTTAATAAATAAACAAGGCCAAACTCGAGGGAGTGATTTTAATCGAAGAAAATTAAAAGGAAGAGTACATAATGTAACTTAAAGTACGTTTTACCACAAAGAACTGAGGTAAAACCAACTCTTTTCTTCATTCATTTGATACAAACACTACAGGCTGTAGTAATTATTTAGCTAGCACTTATTTTCGTTTACAGTTTTAATGTCCCTAGATCAATTAAAAAATCACCCAGGAATAGCAGCAATCAACTTCTTGGTATACGCACTCTGCGGATTTGCATACAAGGCATCGGCTTCGTTTTTTTCTTCTATTTTTCCCTGGTTCATGACGATGACCTGATCGCAGAAGTATTTGACCACCGCCAGGTCATGAGAGATAAATAAGTAAGAGAATCCAAAATCTTCTTTGAATTCGTTAAGCAAATTCAATACTTGTGCCTGCACAGAAATGTCTAAGGCACTGACGCTTTCATCACAAACGATGAGCTTGGGTTCTAAAGCAACAGTTCTGGCGATACCTATACGTTGTCGTTGCCCACCACTAAATTCATGCGGGTACCTGTTGTAGTGTTCTTCTGTAAGTCCAACGCGTTTTAATAAATGCAGCACTTTTTCCTTTCTATCGGCCTTATCGGTGCCTATACCATGCCATTGCATAGGCTCTATAATTGCTTGTCCCACCGTAAGTCGCGGATTCAAAGAAGCAAAAGGGTCTTGAAAGATGATTTGGATTTCCTTTCTCAATTTTTGCATGGCCTCCCCTTTCAAATGGGTAATATCTTGACCGCGATATATAATTGTACCGCTGCTCACGTCCTTCAATCGCAAAATTAGATTTCCTAAGGTGCTTTTTCCACAACCACTTTCTCCTACTAGACCGAGACTTTCGCCTGGATAAATGTCAAAACTCACTCCATCTACAGCCCTGAAATATTCTTGCTTAGCGAACAGCTTTTTTTGTAAAGGAAAATCTTTAACCAGATCCATCACTTGCAGCAAAGGAGTACGGTTGTAAATTTCCTGATGTAGTTCTTTACGTTGTTCTGTAGTTACTAACTCGTCAGAAACGGTTTGTGCCACAAAATCACTGATGGTGGGTAAGTTGCGCAGCCGCGTTGTGGTACTCGGTCGGGAAGCAATCAGCGCTCTTGTATAGGCTTCTTTTGGGTGTTCAAAAATGTCATTTGCCGCTCCTTGCTCTACAATTCGGCCTTGATACATCACTATGATCCTGTCGGCTATGGAGTGGACTAAGGAAAGATCATGAGAGATAAAAAGAATGCTCATGCCGTATTCCTTTTGGAGCGCTTTAAGCAGCAGTATAATTTCTTTTTGGACCGTTACGTCAAGTGCGGTTGTAGGCTCGTCTGCAATGAGTAATATGGGTTTACAAGCTATTGCCATGGCAATCATGACGCGTTGCATCTGTCCGCCACTGATCTCATGAGGAAATTTTGAAAAGGTAATTTGGGGTGTAGGAAGTTTTACTTTTTCAAAAAGCTGCAGGACTTCTTTTTGAGCAGCAGCAGCGCTCATTTTTTGATGTTGTAGCAGTACTTCTGCCACTTGATTTCCACAAGAGATGGTAGGATTGAGGGAACTCATAGGTTCTTGGAAGATCATGCTGATCTCGCTTCCGCGAAAGCGGGACCATTCTCCATCTTCTAATTGCAACAAATCGGTTCCTTGCAAGGAGAGTTCGCGAGCCGTTATCTGTGCGGTTGCAGAAGGCAAGAGTCCCATTAGCGCCTTGCTGGTAACGGACTTACCACTTCCAGATTCTCCTACCACAGCAAGAATCTCGTTTTTGTAAATGTTAAATCCGATGTCGTGCAAGACTTGAACGCGCTGTTTCCCATTAGAAAAACTAACGTTGAGGGCTCTTATAGAGGCTATGGTGTTATTTGGAGATGATTTGCTCATCTGTGAGTATCGATTCTTTGCGTAATTTAAGTATGATTTGTGCGACAGCCACTACGTCTTTTTCACAATAGGTAGCAATGCGTTTTATGTCGTGTTCTTGGTAATACACATCTCTAACTTGTGAGCCATCGATGTCGTCTTTAGGCGAGGGAATTCCCAATATACGGGTCAATAATTTAAGGCTGGTATAATGTTTATAGTCACCAAATTTCCATAGTTCTAACGTATCAAGATGTGGAACTTCCCAAGGTTTCTTACCAAAAAGATTCAGTTTTGAAGGGATCTCTATTCCTAAAATCACCATTCTTCTAGCGATATAAGGAAAGTCAAATTCTTTACCATTATGAGCACACATCAAATGATTTCTTCCTGAAAAATGCTCGTTGAGTAAGTTGGCAAACTCTTCTAACAACACTTTTTCTTCTCCCACAAAGCTGCGGGTTCTAAATTGCTGACCATCGCGATGGACAAAATAGCCAACAGAAATACAGATGATCTTACCAAACTCTGCCCAGATACCGGCACGATCATAAAATTCTGCTGGGGTGAATTCTTCCTTGCGCTGGTATTTTGTCTTATCAGCATACAATTGCTGGTCGATTTCTTCCAACTGTTCAAAACGCTCCTGTAACGGCACGGTTTCTATATCAAGAAACAAGATGTTTGCTAAGGAGAGTTTAGAAATCATTACAGCATATCTAGTTCGTTAGTCGTACTATTAGGTTGATTAGTGCCTTTTAGAGGATCGTTACCTTGACTTTTTTCGTACTCATCGCAGTCTGTTTCTATAGAGAGATTTTCTGGCTTTTTAAAAGGTTCTTTAGAAATCTCTAGCGTTTCGTCTGCATAAATACGTTTCATATAACTCCCCCAAATAGGAAGTGCCATAGTAGCTCCTTGACCGTATTTAGTACTTGCAAAATGTACCGATCTATCATCAGCACCTACCCAAACACCAGTGACTAGATTAGGAACCATTCCCATAAACCATCCATCAGAATTATTCTGAGTGGTACCTGTTTTACCAGCTATATCATTCTTAAAATCGTATGGGTAATCGGTAATGACTTCTTTATAAAAGTCTGTATTTGCCATGTAGGTACTGTTGCCTCTTAGTTTTGCTCCACTACCTATTTTAGTAACACCTTCCATAAGGTTTACGGTAACGTAGGCTGTTTCTGGATTCAATACATCTTTGCTTTCTGGCACGTATTGATAAAGTACCGTACCGTTTTTATCTTCAATACTGGTTACCAAAACAGGTTTGTTATAAATCCCACCGTTTGCAAACACCCCATAGGCAGCCACCATTTCATACAGACTTACATCTGCTGTTCCTAAGGCAAGTGAAGGTACTGCATCCATATTTTCAGTGTCTATCCCTAGTTGGGCTGCGCGATCCACCACTGGTTGAGGTCCTACTTCGTCCATCAAACGCGCTGAAATAGTATTCTTAGATTTTGCCAGTGCTTCCTGTAAGGTCATGATATTGCCATAATCACCATTAGAATCCACAGGTGTCCAGTCGTTAGTGTTTCCGTGTTTGCCTGCAGGAATGGTATACTCTCCATCAGGATATTTTTTACAGGGGCTGTATTTTAATAAATCTATCACGGCAGAATACAGGAAAGGTTTAAAGGTAGACCCCGCTTGACGTTTGCCCAATTCCACATGATCGTACTTAAAATACTTGTGATTGATACCACCTACCCATGCTTTTACATGTCCCGTTTGTGGCTCTAAAGACATCACTCCAGTGTGTAAAAACTGTTTGTAATAACGTATGGAATCCATTGGGGTCATGATCGTATCTCGTTCTCTAAACTTTGATTTCCAATCAAAAATAGTCATGTCGGTCTTCTCATTAAAGCTTTTGATGATAGCAGCTTCGGCGATTCCTTTTTTCTTCATTTCCCTCCATCGTACGGATCTTTTCATGGCAGAGTTGAGGTTGTTTTCAATTTGAGATACCGTTAGATCTGTATACGGAGCTGTTTTATTGCGCTTTTGCTGGTGGTCAAACTCTGCTTGCAGGCGTTCCATATGCGTATAAACCGCTTCTTCAGCCATTTTTTGCATTCTATAGTCTATGGTAACGTTAACTTTAAGTCCATCATTGTAGAGGTTAAAGGGCTCTCCAGTTTCTGGATTGATATGATCCTTAGTCCAATCTGTTAGCCATGATCTTAGGTTTTCGCGGAAATAAGTCCCCATACCTTCATTATGACTAGCTGAGTTGTAGTTTAATTTTATAGGAATTTCTCTAAGGCTGTCTTTTACCGCCTCTGTCATTTTGTTATTGCGCACCATTTGTACAAATACTTGATTGCGTCTGTTAAATGACTTTTCTTTAGAAACTTCACGATGCGGATTGTATTGTCTAGGATTTTTAAGCATAGCAACAAGTACAGCACTTTCAGAAACATTTAGTTGACTAGGCTCTTTGTCAAAATAAATATTGGAGGCACTTCTTATTCCTATGGCTTGATATAAAAAATCAAACTCGTTTAAGTATTGAGTGATGATTTCTTCTTTAGTGTATTGTTTTTCTAATCTTGAAGTAATGATCCATTCCCGTATTTTTTGAATCAATCGTTCTACTTTATTGCTACTGGCTTGTTCTGTAAAATAAAGTTTTGCCAGTTGCTGGGTAATCGTACTCGCACCACCTTTAGTTCCTAAAAATGCGGCTGCTCTTGCGGTTCCATAGCCATCAATACCACTGTGATCCCAAAAACGCTCGTCTTCTGTAGCTACTAAAGCGTTTATAAGATTTGTGGGTAAATCATCAAATTTTATTGGTTTTCTGTTTTCATTATAGAAACTTCCCAGTGTTTTCCCATCTGCAGTGACTATTTCTGTTGCCAGTTCTGTCTGCGGATTTTCTAATACGGTGTGGTCTGGTAAATCTCCAAAAACTTCCCATGCTGCTAATAAAAAGAGAAGAACTACAAATCCTATGCCTACCGCATACATCTTCCAGAAGAGCGAAATGTTTTTCTTCTTTCCTTCTTTTTCTTGAGCTATTTGTGCCTTAGTTACTGCCATTTTGGACTTGTTTTTCTATACTATATCCTACTTCGAGTATGCCTTTGAGTTGTGCATCTCCATTTACTTCTCCTGTTTTTCTCATCGCGTGTTTAAGAGCTATTTGATAAGTTCCGCTTTCGCGAAAGCGGAAGCCTTTTTTTAACCACAACTTATTTTCATACACATCATTAGCACCTGACCCTAAAAAGCTGCCGTCAGCTTCTGTCATACGGTACTGTAATGTATCTGTAACGACTTTTCCTTGCGGAAATTTCATTTGTGAGATCAACCAGAGATTATTGTATTCATAATCGTGCGTATTGCGCAGGTTGATAAACACATTATAGCTTGTTAGGCTGTCTTGAGGGGGAATTTTAAACGTGGCTACATCTTCAATCGCCCAGCCAGTTTGAGGTAGGTCGTGGTATTCTGCATTCACCAACTGCTCGTCACAAGAGCTGACCAGGGCCATAACGGCTAGAGAAAATAGGTATCTGTTCACTAATCTTCCTTTTTAGGTGGCTTGTTACCATCGTTGTTGCGATTGCGACTTTTATTGCGAGGGGGTCTGGATTTTTTAGGCTTAGAATCCTTGTTGGCATCTGTATTTTGATTTGGTCGATCCGTTTTGTTTTCAGGAGTACCAGGCTTATTCGCACCTCTGTTTTTATTTTGAGGTCTAGGCTTACGCTTTTGAGGCCCATCTTTAGCTGCAGGAGAAGTTGCGGTAGCTGTAGACGTATTAGAGTCCGTTTTGTCATACCTATTATTGTTCTTAGGTTGGCGTTTTTTGGTGCGTTTATTACGGGTTTTGGGCTGGTCAAAACGAGTTAAACTATCCTGTCCTACCACATTTTCAAAGTTCATCTCTTCTTCAACGATCAACTCGATAGCATATTCTTCTATGCTGGCAACGGTTTCTTTGGCTTTGTTTTTAGCAACGATTTCATGAACTTGCTCAGTGGTAAGGGTGTGCCAGTTCATCCACTCGCCATCGTAACAAAACCACATCAGTCCTTTGAAAATATCTACTTTCTGACAGATAGCGGTTCCTTTTTCGGTATACAGCTTTTGATTTTGTTTTGGGAAATTACTCAAGGCATCCATATAAGAATCCAGCTCGTAATTGAGACAGCATTTGAGTTTTCCACACTGTCCAGCAAGCTTCTGCGGATTCAGCGATAGGTTTTGATAACGTGCTGCTCCAGTGGTAACCGATCTAAAGTCGGTCAACCAAGTGCTGCAACACAATTCGCGACCACAAGAACCAATACCTCCTAGGCGGGCTGCTTCTTGACGCAATCCTATCTGACGCATTTCTATTCTAGTTTTGAATTCACCAGCATATTCTCTGATGAGCTCACGGAAATCTACCCGTTCATCTGCGGTGTAATAAAAGGTGGCTTTGGACCCATCTCCTTGAAATTCAATATCAGAGATTTTCATTTTGAGTTGAAGGCGTATGGCAATCTGGCGAGCACGCACTTTCATAGGATCTTCTTTCTCTCGAGCGGTCACCCATTTTTCTACGTCTTTTTCACTAGCGATGCGGTATACTTGGGGAATCTCGTCATCTATTTTAACGCGTTTGCGTTTCATTTGTACCCGGACTAATTCTCCAGTAATGGTAATGATTCCTATATCGTGGCCGCTTTCTGTTTGTGTAGCGACTATGTCACCTATCTTGAGTTGTAGGTCGTCTTTATTGAGAAAGAATTCTTTACGGCTGTTTTTAAAACGCACTTCTACGTAGGGGAACTGTTTTTGACCATCGGGCAACTCCATGTTTGCTAACCAGTCAAAAACGGTTAATTTATTACATCCACTTGTCCCACAGGTGCCATTATTTTTACATCCACCAGGGGTACTACTACTAGTTCCACAACTATTACAGCTCATTCTTTTATTCTCTATATATTGAAATTGAAACGATTAAGTCGCTCAATTGAAGTCATTCCTTGAAACGTAAAGATAGCAATTAAAATTGTGGGATATGGTGGGGGTCTGTGCACCATTTTGGTTTTCATTTTGTTTTAAATAGTAATGAGGATCCTATTTAATTATATAATATATTGCGAGCATATCAATTCTTATTAGTGACTCAACTTCCTTACCATCAAAATCTTTCTACTGCAAAACTGGCTTCGGTTTTTAGAAACACTAGTGCCACCTATAAATTTTATTGGTTTTGGGCGGTTTTATAAGAAGTGGAGCAAGGAAAAACAGTAATTACCAAAGAGGAAATCTTCTCTAGGATGATTGCCCTTTCTTGGTATACCGTTAATTATTTTCGCATTTCTTTTGGGAACCAGGACTTAATTCAAGATGCCGTTAAAGAATTAAGTAACATTGAAAACATCCCAGTTGATGCCTCCAAAGAACAAATACTAAAGAAACTGAGAGCATCTTCTAATCCTCAGACGATTTCAATTTTAGCTCATTTTGATAAAAACGTTCCTCATAAATTCTTAAGCCCTTGGTTAGGCTCTGGTAATAAAAGCAAGGTTTATGAGCGGTCCATCAGTACATCCAGTGATGCTCCGTATTCTTTATTCAAAAACCAAATTGTAATTTCTAACAACTGGAAAGCTTACTTCAAAGCTAACATTGGCATTTTAAAAGCGTTCTGTTATTGGAACCTCACGCTTTTTTTCCAAAGCAGAAATCCAAATGTTCCCGACATAGCAAATAAAATCTACCGATCTATTAAAAGGGGTAGTTTGAACACCCATAAGACTAAATTTTGGAACCTCGTTATTGATGAGACGGGCCCTATAGAATGTATTTATACGGGGAAAGCACTCGGAATAGGGGATTATGTAATCGAGCATTTTATTCCCCATCAATTTGTCGCACACGACATGATGTGGAATCTGATTCCAGCAGACAAAAGCTTTAATTCGTACAAAAGCGATAAACTACCTTCTTTTGACACTTATTTTGATTCTTTTTTTGATCTTCAGAAAGTTGGTTTAGAATTGATTAAAACAAAAAAACCAAAAAATAAATTTTTAGAAGATTACCTATCGGTGTTTCCAAATCTAGAAATAGATAAAAATAAATTTGCAGAGCATATCAGACCTATGCTTACGATAGCTCATAATAATGGGTTTCAGTATTTAAGTTAAAACCCCGATTACTAAAGCTCCTCAATTTTAAGGTTCATGGTAATGCTCACTTTATTTTCGGTTCTCTCTTCTTCAATACTAATATCCCAATCGCTGGTATATATACTGCCGGTGATTTTTATACGATCGCCCTTCTTCACTGCTGTAAAACTAACAGGCTTTGAGATTCCTTTTATAGTCAGATTGCCCAGTACTGTATAGGAGGCCTCTTTTGTTGGTGTAATAGACGTGCTTTCAAAATAAATGCGCGGGTAATCACTTCTGTTAAAATATTTTTCCCACATCAAATGCCCATCTCGTAAGAAATTACCCGTTTCTAAGCTACTCACACTTACAGACCCTTTTATTTTAGAATTTTCAAGTTGGCTGAGATCGATTTCAGATTCTGATTGAATATCTCCTATGGTTCCAGTGATATCCTTACTTTCAAAGGTGAAGCTTATTTTAGAATCTTCGGTTGGGCTAGGAATACCCGACAAGAAGGTCATGCAGAGGAGTAGTAAGGTGAAGGCTGTTTTCATAGTGTGATGTTTTATAAGTGTTGCTGACGTGTTTGAGTATGATTAGTCGTGTGAGTTATCAATTAATTATACTGGGTGGTGGCAGATCGATCGCACTGGCTTTTTTTAGTTATTGAATATTCATTTTTTGAAGTCCAATTAAAAGAAGGTCTTTAAAATTGGGGTATATGATTAGCATATATAACCCGAAAACTATTCCGAAAACAATTAAAATAATTTTTGCGCTCTTTCTTGGTAGTGTCAACGGTATCAGAATGAGGTATATAATTCCAACTAGAACCACACAAATATATACAGACATATCAATGTAGTTGGAGCCAAAAATAGCCGCAGTCCAATTCAGAAAATCAACGCTCTTTTGAAAGAAATAGTCACAGCTTTCTCTGATATTCGGAAGTAATGCAAATCCAAGTAATAGCGCGAGTGATAGAAAATTCAATTTAGAATTGGTCTTCCTACTTATCAAAAATATCCAAGATGAAGGAATTAAAATATAATATACTAAAATGTTTATTACGTTATATGTAGTCCCAAATAGAGCTGCGATACCGTATAACCCTCCCATTACAATCATAAAAACCTGATGAAAAAGGGAGTCTGCATGATCTATCCAGAATTGCACGTCCATTTTTTCAGGGTTTGTTTTTTATTGTTTGGGTGTTAACTTCTGTGCATACGAAACATAGCGTGGAGGAAAAAGTTATCGTTTCGGATTATATACGAGCCAAATTTAAAAATTTGACTATCTGGCAAATATGCTCGAACCTTTGTATTAGCAACTGCCTGCTATTAGCTATATAATTTGTTATGCAACGCTCTTATTGCAATCTTGTTATGCTTTCCTAATATTTTCTAACGGAATTTCGTAGAATTCAAACTCTAGCAAATCTTCAGGAATTTCATCGATAGGATTGATTGAAATCGTTACATAAATTGGTTCTCCTTTCTCGTAAAAATAAAAGTCATTGACATTATAACCATTTACAACTCCTTCTATTTCATAACTTTCTTCATCATACTCGATTGTAGCTATTACTTTTTGATTTATTAGTTTATTTAATGCGTTCATTTTGTTTTTATCTATGCTTATTCCAAAGCGTTTTTATTTTGTTCATTAATTTTTTTCGTAAAATTGTCGCGTTACATCTGGTTTTACAGACAATAGTTTTATTCTAATATAACTCCTGTTTTTTCAACTCTTCATTTACTCGGTCTAATTGAGCTCCAGTTCTAATATCTTTTTTAATAAGATGTTGTCTCAATCGGTTTCGAATATATTTTGCTTTATTTTTTTGATAAATATATTGTAAATGCCGCCATTTAATTTGTCATACAACACTCTATAAGCCTCGTTCCATTTATCTGTTTCTAACGTTTTAGGGGGGTTATGTTTCCCATATTTTGATAAATAGTATCCTACTATGTAATTTCTTTTGAAATTTCTGCCATTTTCTAATATATTTTGAAACTGCGTTTTAAAAGTGTTTCAAGATGCCTTTTAATATTTTTTTCATGAAAGGAATTTAACTGTTTTAAACCCCAAGCAAAATCAGCAATATACGTTCGCTCTTTAGAGCTTAAAATTTTTGCAGTAGAATCCCATTCAAACATTTTACGCATTAATAACTCATCTATTCTAACTTTACTGATATCAAGCGTTGTTTTAGGATTTAATTCTTTCACACTTTCGTCTTTTATAATATGAGAAGCGTAATAAATTTGTTTGATTGTAGGAGAAATACCTTTAACCAGATTTTTCCCTATTTGATCGAATACTGAAGCATATTTTACCTGCTTAGCTTTTGCAATTGCTTCAATTTTTTGAAATTCCAAGAGGACATCATTCTTTTCATTAATACACTTATTATAATGTGTAATAACATAATTTAAAGTATTATAGAGTAAAACCTCTTCTCTTTCAATGTTATCAAAAAAGTCAGGAACCTCAACTCTTAATTTATTTGTTAAACTGCTTTCAAATGAAACTAAATCATCCTCAATATCCTTTTTATTAATTATTGCATGGACTAAACCTGAAAGACTTCTTTGATCTGCACCAGTTAATAAATCAGTATTTAACTGAATTGATTTATAATAGTTGACACCATTGGAATGAATTAATATATTATCACTTAAATTTTTAAAATTTACTTCCTCTGTATTATCATTTGCACCTTTTCTTTTCTTTAATTCAGCTTTGCTGATTCCATATTTATCAATAATTTTTATGGTGTCGTCTGTGCCTGTAAAATCTTTTATCTCCTTGGATGAGCTAATTCTCTTCCACAATTCTTCCTTTTTAGAATATTCTCCATAATCATCACTTTCGGAATATTTCTTAATAAGCTCATTTACTAACTTTAGAAGTTGAGTTAAATAAGCCTCAAGGTCACTTTCTAGCTCTTCATTTAGCCATATTTTTAACAGATCAAATGAGGAAGCTTTTTTATCAGCGTCTGTTATCATAAATAAAATAGAAAGAGTATAAGGAACTACCGCAGATCTTAATTGCCCCATAGAGTTCTTCCCAGCGCCATAAATTTTCTCGAGCTTTCTAAATAATATAACCGTTGCGATGAGCTCTTCATAAAAATCCCGATTAACAACTATAGGTTTTTTAAACTCTCCTTCACCAGTCAATTTTTCAATAAAATATCTAAATATTTTCTCACCACCCTTTTTCACTAAATGAGGTTGGTTACCCCAAGCTGAGTAATATTTCGCCATTAATTCTTTAGAAAATCTTCTTTGTGTAGGATATTCTTTCGCTAATCTTCTTTTGTTAGATCCGGCAATTCTCAACTTTGTATTAAACTCGCCTTTTGCCCTTTCAAAAAACCATTTTTTTCCAGATGGAGTCATTACACTTTCACTTAGAGACTTTATTCTAACTAATTGAGGATTTCTTGAACGCAGATCAACTTTAGAAACTCTAGATTGTGCATTAGAATAGCTACTTATATTAGAGATTAGTTCCTCTAATTCTTCATCAGTAGCTTCTTTTGCAACATTTATCTTTGCCATTACTTTTACTTTGCTAATGTCAAAACCATCCTTTTGGGTAAAATAAATAGTTGCAGTGGTTTGACCACCATTTACAATCTGAAAGTCTGTTAGTGATTTAATTTTATATTGACCTGATTCAAATGAAATGTCACCGTCCGTGGCCGTTATAGTTAGCCCGTTATTGTATGCAACAAACTTCTCAGGTTCTTTTCTTATTGTCTCTCTAATCCCTTTATTAACACCTCTGAACTGCAAAAAAGACCTGACATTTTTCTCTAACAATCTTGTACTATATTCTTTATATAGTCTCGAGAGAACTGAAGCTGGTAAAACACACAAATAAGATTCAAAATAGTCTTCGTCTGCCGCTTTAATTGCATACAGTGGATTCCCAAATGTTTTCTCAAAATTCACAGTTAATGCCTCTCTACTGCCTTGAGAAATAAGTACATTGTACAAGAAATTAAGATCAATTATTCTTCTTTTAATTATCAGGACTTTATTATATCTTTCTCTATTTTTCGAATAAGTAACTACAACTTCTTTATCATCAAATTCAATTTGTTTTGGTTGTATTGTAGCTCCCTGTTTAGAAACAGTAGAAGATAATGTGATTAGAAATATTTCAATCACATCAAATTGTTCTGTGCCTTGAGAAGAAGAAATTTTAGAGACTAATGGTCTTACCGGACTTGAATCTTGGATTTCATCATTTAAATACCCTTTTATAGCTTTATTGTGAAAGTTTGTACATCTCTTAAACTGACTTTCATAAGAGGCTTTAATCGAAACCATGAGGTCTTCAGGTGTTGCAGACAGGTTAATAGAATTTTCATCTATCATAAAGAGCTGAAGCCTCTCCCCTGATTCGTTTATACTATATGCGTTTATCTTTAATTTATCAGCAGTTGATTTGAAATAGGAATTTGTAAAGTCCTCAGAATCTATAAGTTTTGCATCTAGTAAAGATGGCAGTACTTGGGATAATATTAAGTTTTCCTGTATGAATCCTTCATCATCTTTTGATTCATCAAGTAGTTCATTTCTGTAATTTAAATGTTCATCTAGAATCATATTAATATTTTATCTTTTCAATTAGAAATTGATCTAATTTAATCACCCTTAATTTATACTTTAAGCTAGAAATCTCATTAAAGATATTAGATAATGATAATTTTGGAAAATCATCATTAGAAGCATCAAAAGATTCCGTTTTTGTTACTAAAAATCGGTGGTTGTTATAAAGTTTTAAATTCTCAACAGACAACTTTTTTTGATTTAATGCTTGATATAATATTGATAAATCCCCCTTATGTTCCCTTATATTTATTATTATTTCGAGAAGTTTATCATGTATTGATTTACCTTTAATTAAATCAATTTTTACTGAAACGATCAATAATTCCAAACCTTTGTCTGGTACTTTTTCTAATTGAAACTCACTCGATATTTTTACGTAAATTTTTGATTCTTTTTTAGTTTTGACTTCAACATTCTTAAGAACAAACTCAAAATCATTAGTAGTATCATAAAGACCTTTCCATGAATCAAGAAAGGAATTAATATTGAAGGGGTCTGATTTTTTTAAGTACTCATTTAAAACAAACAACTCTCCAAACAATCCTTGTATTTCTTCTTCTCCTAAGTTATTATTCGTGCTGTCTTTAAAAAATTGAGACCACTTGTAAAATGTTATGATGAATTCTTTCGAAGCTTTTTTGGGGTCAGAAATTAAACTGATTTTCGAATAAATGGATAAAATTAAATCATCAAAAAGGTCTAAGAAATCAGAGTCTTTTAATTTAATAAGCAATATGCTTTTTGAGGGTAAAAAAGAAATTAACAATTTACTTTTGTCAGAATCTTTAATTTTTACCTCAATATCTTTTGGTAAGTAAAGCAACAAACATCTTAGTCCGTCTTGATCTATTGCTAAAAAAAGATCTGAAAAACTAGTTGAAGAAATTCTTAGTGCCTTATAACCTTTTTTTTCTTTAAAAGATGAAATATCCTCCCATTTAGAATTTAACTCAGTTTTTTCCATCTAGATTTCATTTATATCTGATATTCCTTCCAATTCGTCTTCTTCTTCATCATTAATTTCTTCATCAATATCTAAATTATAATCACCTTGCAAATATGTGCCACCAGGGTCATTTTCAATAGGAGGAAATTCTAAAGCATAACCAACTAAAGGTATTTTAGTGTCAATATTATTTTTGTCTATGTAGTCTTTGAATGTTGCTTGTAATTCCTTATTCTTTATTGGATATTTTTTATTAGTAAATTCTTGATTAAAAGCATATTCAGAATCAAATAAATAAATCATTAACAATCCTTCCGTTTCTTTCATCATAGATCTATAATATCTTTCAGGAACAGTTTTAGCTTCTGCTTGTTTTTCTGCTTCTGATTGACTTAGACTTTTATCTTTTCTTCTGAGTTCTTGTGCTTTGAATTTAAAAAAAGTTTTTTCTGCTTTTAATTTTTCAGAATCTGATAAAAGAATAGACATGTCTTTATTTGCAGAAATTATATTTGCACTTTTACTACTTGCTTTAAATAGATTTTTCTTTAAAAATATTGAAACATCATCTGGGTTTCTCGGTCCTGATCTTTTAGCTAATTCAATTGTTGGGATGTTCAAGGAATTATTCAATCCAATTTCCTTTTTTAGCATTTTATTAGGTGAAGCCCCAGTGATTTTCAATGCTACCGTCCAGTTTTTTAAATAACCCTTTTCATTACATAATTCGATAAACCTAGTAATTTGTTCTAGCCTATCATCAAGAAAATTATTAGGTTTGTTTTTTAATAATTCAAGGACATCTTCAGATGTACATGAATACTTAATAATATCCTTTCTTACAATCACATCGAAATTTGGTGCAATATTAGACTTGAAACTATCCCAAATGGCCTCTATACTATTTTTGTCAACTTTTAATTGTGTTGTCATTTCTAGAGAATCTTGATAAGACCACTGCACCTCCTTAGCATTTTTCAATATTGAAGGGCGTGTTATTTTTAAAGTGCCGGGATGCTTTTTTACACGTAAAACAAAATTTTCTGGAGTTTTGCCTTGTTCTTCCATTTTAATAAACTCCGTCTCTAATTCTTCAATGCATTTGGTGGTATCATTAAATTTATCTAAGGAATCTTGAGTAGTAAATATTTTACAACAATCTAAATATCCCGGTCTATATCCAAACCATCTACCCATTTGAAGTAATGCGTCTGAATAATTAGTTACTCTAATAAAATAATTAATTGTTAGTCCTTCTAAAGTAAAACCTCTTGAAAGTCTATTACCTCCTATTGCTATAATTTTTTTAGGAGAATTTTTAGGATACTCAAGCGAGTCATTTGTAAAGCTATTTATTGCTTTTGTTTCTATTCCTTTTACTGCATTTATAAATACCGGAATTAAAGAGTCAAAGACTAAAGGCGACAAGAACTCATCATCATATCCTTTTGGTAAGTAAGTCTTTACATTTTCAACAATATGTGCGAATCCATAATTACTATACCAAAGTTTTTCGAGTTCAGAGTAAATTGATGTTTGATTCCGAGGTTTATCATTATGAAGTTTTGATATAATTTCATTAACATATTCTTCAATTAATTTTCTTGTGGTATTCTGCCAAATTGTAAATCTCGAAATATGGACAAGCATAGTGTTATGAGGTTGATAAAGATCTGAGTTAATCATTCCTGGAATTCTTGTCTCTCTTATCGCCAAAGCAATAACAAAACATTTAACAGCTGTCTTTAAAGATTCTGGTAATTCTTTTGGAAAGCTATCTTCTTTTCGAGCTGCTCTTGTTGCTTTTCTATAATCACTATATGAGTCAAAACCCAAATAACCTTCGAACCCAAATCTCTCATCCCATTCACTCTTAATTCTAATATCTTCTACACCCACAATTTCTCCCTCATAATTCTGATAAACTCGAGAAGGAAAATTTTCTAGATAATCTTCTACTACAGGAGCAACTAAAGGAATTTTTTCATTTTCATCAGTTTTATTATCTATTGGCGTTATTGTGTCGAATATTTGTTTTGCTCCTACATAGTTTGATGGAGGATTTAGTAACTCAATAAAATCGTCAGGAAATATATTGTCAACTCTTTTTAACTGTTTTTCAACCTCATCTCCCTTAAACTTATATTTAATTTCCCAATCGTTCTCAGGATATTCATTTCTATCCTGTAAAACATTAGCAAATGGAGTTGCAGTATAACCTAAATACGATTTAACAAAAAACAACTCTAAAATTGCTCTAATGTGACCATTTGTTTTGCTTGCATAATTCCTTCCTTTTGAGCCCATATTATTTAATGAGGCATTATCTGCTTCATCATCAATAATAAGCATTGGAATATTATGCTTCTCCTTACCTTCTTCTAAAGAGTTGTGTAACCAAATAATTAAATTTTTAAGGACACTTACATTTTTCTTACATACAAGTACGTACTTATCATTAAGTGTATGATTTAATTCTTTGACTGTTTTACTAAAATCTTTACTTTCTGAGGTTAAAGATTTAACTTGTAAAATATCATTATCTCCTCTTACTCCAAAACGCTTTATTTTGCCTACTCCTTTTGTGCCAGACGGCTCTCCTGAATCAATATTACCTTCACCAATTACATCCTTTTCTATTCTTTGTTGGGTTTGACTTCTTAAGTCTTCCATGATACCAGCAAGAACAATTACTATCTCATATCCAGCATCAATAGCCCTATTTATAACTGCGTTAAAGTTTCCTGTTTTACCGGACTGAACAGCTCCAACAACAAGACCCTTATTATAAATTGGGGTTTTTGATTTAGGGTCAGCCATTTTACTAATAATAGAAAAACTTGAATCTTTAGTTTCATCCACAACTTTCCAAGATCTCCCTGATTTATTTAAATGCTCGAAATATCTGTCGGAATAATCCCAACTTATTTCCGCATCTCTTTTATGAGTAAGCCATGTTTTATAATCCTTTTTGGTTAATGAATGACTAATACCTGGGTCTATTGGATTTACAGATAAATATTCATTTTTAGCAGTTTCAAAATAACTTTTCAAAGTTGTATCATCTACTTGCGGCAGATCTAAAATCCTACCTGTTGTAATTACAGATTCTTTTATCTCATTGAATAAATTGTCAATGTATTCTTTATCACCGCCAGACTTACTTACTTTTTTTTCTATAATCTGTTTAAAAACGTCTATATATCTCATTCAATTATTGATTTTATATTTTCAGGTAACGAAGAGTATTTAAATCCTAAATGAGGTATGACTTCTTCCCTAATCATTTCTTTTGTAATCCCATTAGATAATAATTCTAAAATATTATTATGAAGTTCTTCTGCATTGAACCCATCTTTTTCCTCAACACCTAGAAATACTTTTTCTTCATGGACATGTCTAATATTATTAACTCTGGTGTTGATCATTCGAAGGAGTAGGTTTAATTGTGATTTTTGTTTCTTATTAAGAGATTCTTGAAGACTTTTCATTAATGGAAAGTTGTTATTAACTTCTAAAACTGAACCTTTGTTTGAGTAAATACGTTCAAATAATTGTACGTGATTTTGAGCTTTTGTTCCTGAGAATTTTCGAATTCCTCTATTATAATACTCCCTTTCTGCCTCTATTTTCAATTCTCCAATATAATCTTCAAAAGCATTTCTAAGTTCGTGTGGTACTACTATTTGTGATTTAGCTACATTTAGATGGAGTAAATGGTCTATACTATTACCTACTTCTACTCTTAATCTTGCTAATTGAAGTCTAGGAGCTTTTTTAACGATTCCATTCCAACCTCCAAATAAAATAATCCTATCAGCCCTATAAATATAAAGTCCTTCCATGTCCATTAAACTTCGATACTTGGTTGTCCATTTTGAAAGGCCTTTTTTACTTTCAGAAATTGCTCTTGACGGTAGGACAAACCCCTCGATTTTTATAACATCTGATCTGAAAGAACTTTGCTTAGGCTCAATTTGTCTAAAATCTTTTTCTTCCTCTGGGAAAGGATTAAAGGGGCTAACAATCGTGTTATTAATCCTAATTTTTAAAGGATTGGATTCCTTTTCCATAAACCTATGAAAAACAAGTGCTAGATAATCAGAAGTGACTTCAGTTATTTCCCTTTTTAAGGCGTCTTGTCTATTACCTTTTTTTAGATAATTTTCAAATTTATAAAGGCCTTCCCAGATAACGATAGTATTAGGTTCGTAATCGTCAAATCTTTTTAAAAAACCAATGGATAACTGGTTATACTGATACATTAACCTAGCAACTTCCTCATCTGAATTGATAATTATTTTCCAACCATTAGTTTTCAAAAAATCAACATCCCAAGTTCTACCGTGATATCTATTCTCACCTTTCTTTTTTGATAAAACTGTAAATTTTCTTGTTTGTGAAAAAGATGCTGTTTTCATTCCTAAACCAAATCTTCCTAAGTCTGAATTTGATCGTGAATCTTCAGGGGAATGGCTTGGAAATTGCATGTTTTGACTTAATTCCGCTTCAGTCATACCTATTCCGTCATCAGTTAAAAACAATTTAAAAGGTTCAGAATCTGTATCTATTAAGACTTCGATCTTTTCAGCTTTTGCCGAAATAGAATTGTCCATTAAATCAGCCAATGAAGTCTCTAAACTATAGCCTTGTTCTGCAATAGATTTAATTAGATATTCCGGATTAGGAGAAGCTTCCTCTGATTTTATATTTTTACTCATAAACAAATCTAAACAACATTTAATCACTTGTAATACGGGAATCCTCAATTATATTTTTAACAATTGAGGCAATTTGAAACGCCAAAAAAGGTGGTACGGCATTACCAACCTGATGATATTGTGCTGTTCGACTTCCTCTAAATAAATAATTATCAGGGAATGTTTGAATGCGTGCAGCTTCTCTCACAGTAAGAGATCTACATTGAGATGCGTCGTAGTGAATAAAATAATGACCATCTTTTGAAATATGACTGGTTACAGTGGTAGCTGGTTTGTTGGGCACTTGAACTCTAAAACGATCTGCAAATTTCCCAGATGCTACATTGGCATGGTCAGGTAACAAGTCTCTGCTATGATTAGCATAATCATTTAGCCTTGGAAATCTATCATACTTTTCGACGTATAGACTTGCAAATAAATAACGCATTAGATCTTGCGTCAAATGCGAACGAGATTCATGATTCAATATGCCTTTTAAACGCTTATCAATAAACCAATCTTTAAGCACATGATTTTTGGAAATAACATTTTTAGCTTTAATGAACTCAGCTCCTGTTCCCAATTTAATTTCTTTTGGCCCAAAAGAAAGCCCATTCAACTCCAATTCTCCCCATTTTTTAATTTGAATAATATTCTGGGACATTTCTTTTAACCAACTAGGGGTAGAGTCATTAAGATTTTTATATAGTCTTTTAGATTTTCCATTTTTGTAAACTTCATTGACATGATAACTAGTAAACCTTCTATTTAATCCACTTCTTACTTCAGGTAAATCTCCAATCACGGATTTTAGGGTGATCTCCTTTTTCTCCGTTAAATATTCACCGAGGTGTTTATAATCCTTTCTAATTCCTAATAGGATAACTCTATGCCTCATTTGTGGCACCCCATATTTTTCAGTTTTAATTAAAAAGTCTGAATCTTTTTCTATTGGTTTAACTAAAGAATGAATAATGTAATTATCACCTACTTTTAAATCTCTTTTCATCCAGTCAAAGACTTTTTCACCATCAACTTTCGCTGATAAAAGACCTTTAACATTTTCCATTACAAAAACAGCAGGTTTGTGTTTTTTGATTATTCTTAGATATTCTTCGTACAAGTAGACCCTATGATCTTCTTTGCTTATACCACCAACTCTAGATCTACCTACATTTGAATAAGCTTGGCACGGAGGCCCTCCAATTAACACCCATTTCTTATTATTCCCCAATTGATTTTTAATGACTTTGTCAACTGTTTTGGCAGTCCATTCTTCAGAGCCTAATTCAATTAGTTTTGCTTCCTCTCTTGCAATAGCTCCTTCATCATAACTATCTAACATTTCTTCAATAAGCCTCTCTCTTTTTAATAAATCGGCTTCTCTTAAAGCGATATAATAATCTTCAGGAACTCGTTTGTTGTTTTTAACAAACTGTCTATAAAAACTTCTTAATGTGAGAGTCTTATGAGCATTTATATCTTTTTCTATGGAAAGTTTGATGTCAAAAATAGATTTACCTTCGTTATCTTTTAATGACATAAAGCCTTCACCGAGTCCTCCTGGGCCAGCAAACAGATCTATAATAGGAATACAAGATGATTTCACTATGCGTTTTTTAATAATCAAAATTTTTATTTGGCTTGCCTGATATTTTAAGACATATACAATATTTTATACGGTAGATCTTGATGATCGTTCACTACCTTTTCTTTTCCTATCTAGTTAAGTGTGGGCGTGAATTGATTTAGTTTTGATTGGTGCTTTTAGGGAGAGCTTAAAAATAACTTTTGTTAAGATAACTTCCTACTTTGTTAAGATATTTGAAGGATTTAATTTTAATAGAGGTAGATAGGGTAGGTAAAAACAGTAATTTATTTTAAATATTATTCACTACAAAAACTCAGTTATCAAAAATAATAGAGCTTCTATTATTTTTTCATATGGTTAGAGCTCCCGTTTTTACTAAAACTATTGTTTTTTAATATAATCTAAGTTCAAGTAATAAGTGCAACACGAATATTTAAAACAGATGGGGCTAGCCCCATCTGTTTTAGGCTCAATATTTATATTCGTCTTGGATGAAAAAATACAATCAATTGAGCCCTGCTCAAAGATATCAAATAGAATCACTACTTAAAGTAGGATTGTCACAAACTGATATAGCCTTTCAGATAGGGGTAGATAAAAGTACAATTAGCCGTGAGCTCAATCGTAATGTTGCAAAGCGAGGATATTCGGCTGGATACTACATCGCTGAGCGTGCTCAACTTAAAACCGACCAGCGTCACACAACAAAGTCTAAGAGAGTTCTTTTAAGCGAAGCGCTCAAGAAAAGGATTGAGTGCCTTATGAAATATGAAAAGTGGAGTCCAGAGCTTATTTCTAAACGTCTTTTGAAGGAATCTGAGTTCTGTGTTAGCCACGAGACTATCTATAAATGGATATGGATGGCTAAATACAGTAATCACAAGGATCATAAGGATTACAAGAGGCTTTACAAACATTTACGCCATACTGGACGTAGACAAAAACGTAATAATATTAAAGACAGGCGAGGTGCTATCATAGGTAGGATTGGTATAGACAAACGCCCTAAAGTCGTAGCTCAGAGGTCGCGCGTAGGTGATATAGAAGTTGATCTTATGATGGGAAGTAATCACAAATCTGCACTTCTGGTAATGACCGATAGGACTACATTGGTAACAATGTTAGAGAGGTTAAGCAGTAAGAATGCAGATGAAGTTTATGAGAAAATGTATCATAGGCTTACAAGATTTGACTCTTCCTGGATAAAGACGATTACATTTGATAATGGGAAAGAGTTCTCACAACACGCTAAAATTGCTGAAGACCTAAATGTGAAAACTTACTTTACAAGACCTTATACCTCACAAGACAAAGGAACTGTAGAAAATAGAATAGGTGTCATTAGAAGGTTCTTTCCCAAGAAAACAGACCTGAGAGAAGTTACAGACAAAAGAATAAAAGAAGTAGAAAGATTACTAAATTACAGACCCATTAGAAAGTTTAATTACAATAACCCGATTGAAGTCCTAAAAAATAAGTCTGTTGCACTTATGGGTTGAACTCAGCAAGAACAAAGATACCAAATTGGTGTTCTGTTTGAAATAGATTGGCTTTAAAGTAATAGTATGAAGAGAAAGCCAACCTATTTTAAAACGGAAAAAAACGATACATTTGGATTAACAAACAGTTCTAAATAGGGGAAGCTTACAGGAGTAGAACCCGAATGGGAGGCTGGGCAGTAGCTCAAAGCCCTATACTAGGTACTACAATCACCCTATCTAGATTAAAACGAAAAGGCTACAAACCTATGATAGATTATCTGAATAGAACGCAAACTTCGATTTTTTGAACCGCCGTATACGAGACCCGTATGTACGGTGGTGTGAGAGGCGCACTGGCAGTTATTTCACTGCCAGCCGTCTACTCGATTAGGCAACGTTTTTGTTTCCGTAATGTTCGATTTCGTTGAGTTCCTTTTGTTTGTTTTCTTTCTCTTCTTCGATGTCATAATCATCTTGGATTCCAAGCCAAAATTTTGCGGAATTTCCGAAATATTTACTCAATCGTAAAGCTGTATCGGCTGTAATTCTGCGCTTACCTTTTATGATTTCTGATATCCGAGTTTGTGGAATTTTTAAGTCCTTTGAAAGTCGATATGCTGTAATTTCAAGAGGCTCAAGAAATTCAAAATTCAAAATCTCTCCTGGATGTATATTTGCTAACTTTTCCATTTTTTTATTTTTTAATGATAATCGATTATTTCTACTTCGCTTGCGTTTCCGTTTTCCCAAATGAATATAATTCGCCATTGTTTGTTAATCCGAATGCTATAATATTCTTTTAATTTTCCAGTCAGTTTTTCAAGTCGGTTTGAAGGTGGAATTCTCAAATCAGATATATCCTGCGAGTTATTCAACATTCTTAGTTTCCGACGTCCAACGTTTTGTATTTCAATCGGCATTTTTTTTACTCGGACTCCATTCCAAATTTGTTCGGTCTGTTTCGAACCAAAAGAAATAATCATAGTTCTGCTTTACGTTACTAACGCCAAAGATAAGTAAATTATTTCAATGTTTGCAGAATTTTTTTTCAAATGTTGCCTAACGGTTTATGTATAAGAATAGTAGGGCGGAAAAAAAGCGACTACCATTCGGTTAAACACAAGCCGAATTTTTAAATTTTACTGATTATTTTATTTTTGGCAATTCGTCAAATTTAAAAATTAGGCGAATTGCCAAAAATGCCTGAACCCTTTGTGTTAGCAACGACCCGCATTACGTATAGCCATTGTGTGTGCCCAGTATGGGCATCTTTACCTTACTGTAAAGTAAGTTATTAATCTATAGGGTGCAAGTCCCTTATGCGCTGGAGTAACGTCTGGAAGCATTAGTAAGTCGCAAGGGTGGTAATCGTGAGGTTACATCTGAAGAAAGCGAGACTACAAAACTCGGTACTGACGAACAGAAACCGTATACAGAGGCATATTTACTTGGGTAAGCAAGCACATCATTGTAACGCCCTAAGAGTACCAAAAGGGTAAGTATGTAGATACGGCAGGAATTGAGTGAAAGAAGATGCCATTACCTGGGGAGGTCTCCATAACCACGAGCTGGCATAATGGAGAAGTCAGCAGAAGTCATAGTACCTACAGGAAACGAGTTGCCATCAGATAGGCATAGGTCTCACCATTAGGGAAGGACGGAACATTAAATCAAGTTGAAATTCGATTAGGAGGCTTTGCTAGCCTAATCTTAAGCCAACAGAAGTAAACATTTTTTTTTATTTATTTTATGATTGCAGCAGTATTAAAAGCCAGTAACCTTTATAAAGCAGCGCACAAAGTGATGCAAAATAAAGGCGCGAGTGGAGTAGACGGTATGCTGGTTTCAAAATTGCCCTTATATATACGGGCAAATCGAGACCGAATAAGCACGTCTATCCACACCAATGGCTATATACCTGAAGCAATTTTAGGAGTATCCATACCCAAAAAGAAGGGCAAACCCCGTCTTTTAGGTATCCCCACCGTAGTAGACAGGTGTTTACAGCAGGCAGTAAGCCAGATACTAATGATCAAGTTCGAATATGAATTCGAGCCATTTAGCTATGGTTTTCGCCCTAAAAAGAATACCCAAAAAGCGGTATTACAAGCACAGGAATACATCAATGATGGCTTCCAAGACATTGTAGATATCGACTTAAAGGGATTCTTTGATGAAGTAGATCACAGTCTATTACTACAACTAGTCTACAACAAGGTAGATTGTCCAGTAACCCTGCGATTAATCCGCAAATGGTTACGAGCGCCCATACTTATAAAAGGTCGCTTAGTCAAACGACGAAAAGGTATTCCACAAGGAAGTCCATTAAGTCCTTTATTATCTAATATCATGTTAGATGTTTTAGATAAATTTCTTAGCAATCAAGGTCTTCGTTATTTGCGTTATGCAGACGATTTTAGTATTTACACAAAATCTAAAACAACCGCAAAGCAAGTAGGAAACGAGCTGTATAATTTTCTCAAAGAAAAACTGCACCTACCTATAAACCGAGCAAAAAGCGGGATACGTCGACCAGTAAATTTTGAACTGCTAGGGCATGGCTTTGTACCCATTTATAAGAAAGGTGTAAAAGGACAGTATCAACTTGTAGTAAGCAAAAGTGGATGGGAAAAATTCAAACGGAATCTAAAACTTTTAACCAAGAAAACCAATCCAGTATCGGTATCAGAACGATTAAGCAGACTCACACAAGTGTGTAGGGGATGGCTTAACAATTATCGGTTAACAAACATTTATACAAAGCTTAAAAAGCTAGATGAATGGCTGCGCAACCGTCTGCGATACTGCATCTGGCATCATTGGAAGAAAGCAGACAGGAAACGCAAGAATTTAATATGTTTAGGAATAGAAAAAGGTCAGGCGTATGCTTGGAGTAGAACCCGAATGGGAGGCTGGGCAGTAGCTCAAAGCCCTATACTAGGTACTACAATTACCCTATCTAGATTAAAACGAAAAGGCTACAAACCTATGATAGATTATCTGAATAGAACGCAAACTTCGATTTTTTGAACCGCCGTATACGAGACCCGTATGTACGGTGGTGTGAGAGGCGCACTGGCAGTTATTTCACTGTCAGCCGTCTACTCGATTGTGCATAGTCTTTATCTATCCCTAAACATATCTTCGTCAGGAATATCAAGGTGATTATCCCAAAATATGCTTAAAAAATCAGGTTTTTTTAAAATTTTTGCATTTTCAATACTTATTCTATCACTATTAAATGTGTATTGTGGATATTCCCATATTTCATATACAAGGTCTGTCGAAGTTCTACAATATGCACATTTTAAGCTCTCCTCCATTTTATGATGATTTTCAGTTCCCATTTGTCTTTCAGTACTTTCTATACACTCAAATTCATAATTTAAATTTTCTTCTGGAATTATAGTTTCATTTCCACAAAGCTCACATTCATAAATAAGTTCTCCTTTATTTCTGTTACTTATAACATTTGAAATTTCTTTGATTTTAGCATCTTCAAAATCAATTTTCAAAAGTTTTTTTGCAGTATAAATAAATTGAGATTGACTGTACATCCAAAACTCTTTTTTATTATTATCTCGAAATTCTTTTATCAACTCATTTCTAGGGCTTTGAATTCTATTTCGTGTTTTTTTGTCTTTATAACACCAATCAATTTTTAAATCATTACAAATAAAAATAACATTCTTGTTTTGTTCTTTGGAATAAGATAAAATCTGTTTCCAAACTATTAAATCTCCGAAAATCTGTGTGCCTATTTTTACTTTTTCGTCTTCATAACCAGGTGGAATTTTGAATTCGTATCTTAATTTCCCTTCCTTTACGATTTCCATAATTTCGGTGTGAGTGAGTTCTTCTCCAACTTTAAGATTATTTTCAAATGCTTTCAAAATGGTGTCATCATCATTTAAGGACTTTATTTCAGTTTCTTGTTTTGTGATTTCAATTTTGATGTCTTTGTCAAACTTTATAATTTTTTCATCAATTTCTTTTGCGAAGAGAATGAACTCATCAATACTTTCTTGAGGAAGAAATGGGTGTTTTTCTGGTTTTAAGGTTTCTTCTTTAATTTCTTTAGAAATTTTTAGAATTTGACTTTTAGCTAAAATTAAATCCTTTAACTTTTCCTCCTTAATTGGATTATAATTTTCTGTTATTGGTTTTTCAATTATACCCTTTCTATTTTTTAGATATTCAAATTGAACGTGAGATGGTATCCATAATCTATCTTTAAGTTCTGGGAAAATGTTATTAAATATATCTTGTCGAGTTTCTTTCGGATATGAATAAAAGTCAATAAGAGCAGAAGTATCAAAAATGACTAATGAATCTTTCCAAAGTTCTTTTTCTTTTTCAGAACTCAATTCAAATTTTTCAAAACTTTTTCTATTCATAAGAATGTTTTTTTTAGATTATGCACAACGTCTAGTATATGAAACGTAGCGTGAAAATAGACGCTAACTTTTCGGATTATACACGAGCCGAATTTTTAAATTTTTCTTATTATCTTTTTTTATCAATAAGCCAAATTTAAAAATTTGGCGGTCTTCATAATCATACAAAAACCTTTAGAAAAGCCTATAATAGCTATGTTTTATATACATTGTTGCCATTAGTACTTCGTTCTCAATCTAAACGTCAAGCGATAATTTTAAACTTCCGCCTAATCCTTCTCGGATAATTCTCATCAGAGTAGAAAGTCGGATATCGCTAGCATTATTTTCAATTCTAGAAATATAGTTTTTAGTTGTTCCAACTTTTTCAGCAAGCTGTTGTTGAGTTAAATGTTGTTTTTTCCTTGCCTCCTGAATTAAAACACCAATTTTAAATGTCTCAAATTCTTCTTGGAATCTATCTCGGGATTCAGTTCCAACTTTTCCGTGTTGTTCGTCCAAATGGTCATCAAACGATGTGATTCTTTTATCTGTTTTCATAATATTCCTTTTTTAATCGTTCCGCTCTTTTAATTTCTTTCTTGGGTGTCTTTTGCGTTTTTTTTTGAAATCCGCTCAACAGAATTATTAAATTACCTTTGTCAAAAAAGCAGAAAATTCGGAATATTCCGTTTCCTGCTGAAATTCGCACTTCCCAAAGTCCGTCTGTATTCGTAAGATTTTTCAAGAATTTTTCTGGAACAATTCGAGTATTTCTCAAAACTAAAAGTGTCCAATCTATTTTCTTACGAACAACGAGCGATTGCTTTAAATAGAAATCCTTAAAGTGGTTTTCATAAAATCCGATGTCTCTTTTAAATTCGCTCAATTAATTGGTCGTTAAATTCAGGGCAAAGTTACCTAAAAAGGCAACATTATCCAAATTTAGGAATGATTTTTAATCCGAAGATGGATTTTCCCTGTATTAATGGCAACGGTTATGTGTATGGTTAGTTGCGTGGTTAAGCAACTAATTTAGCAAATAAATCACAGATAGAATATTCCGCAGGAATGTTCGTAAGTCGGCAGTGACCAAGCAATTAATTATACACGGCTTAAGTTTGATTTATATTAAAACACCTAGTTTTAGTTATTAATCAGAAAGAACAAAGGAGAGAATTAAGGTTACTATATACGGTGAAGCTTCAGACTTCGACAACATTGATAATCCTCTCTCTTTTACTACTTTAATTACGATCAGTTCTGTGAGACTTTAGATCTCGTTTTCAAGTCGATGTAATACCAGTAGCTGGTTCTTTCATAAATCAATTCTTATGAATAAATATAAAGAAACTTATGGAGTTGACATCAGTAAAGATGTTTTTGATGTGCACGGCAGTAGTTCGGGGCACAATCAGTATAAAAACGATGCGACTGGCTTTAAGAAATTTCTTAAAGACTTACCTAAGGAATCCTTAGTAGTTATGGAAGCTACGGGCTATTATCATTATCGACTTGCTCAGTTTCTTTACAAAAATGAAGTGGTAGTCTCTGTTGTTAATCCTTTGTCTGTAAAGCGTTTTATACAAATGAAATTAGCAAAAGTTAAGACAGATAAAAGCGATGCAAAGATGATCTGTGAGTATGGAATAATTAACGAGGTTCCTTTGTATAATGCCTTAACAGATGTTCAGAGTGAATGTTTGCAATTATTTAGAACCCTAGATAATTATATAAAACACCGCACTGCTACAAAGAATAAAATGCACGGAGAAGAGGTTTTAGGGATACCGTCAAAGTTCACATATCAATCTTTGAGAAGAACTAAGAAGTATTATGATACCGAGATTAAAAAAATTGAAGCAAAGATTCTCTCCCTAGTAAAAGAGGAGCAGCAAGAACAGCTCACCTTGCTAACTTCTGTACCAGGAATAGGCCAGAAGACTGCTTTATTTTTAATCATCGTTACAGATGGTTTTTCTAAGTTTGAAACAGCCTCGCAGTTATGCAGCTATGTAGGCATTACACCAACGACAAGAGTCTCTGGCAGCAGTGTTAGAGGCAGGGCACGGATAAGTAAGGTTGGTAATAGAAAGCTTCGTAATCTATTGTTTTTATGTTCTTTTAATGCCTGTAAGTACAACAAAGCGTGTCGAGAACTTTATGAGCGAATAGTGAACAAAGGTAAAAGCAAAAAACTAGCGCTAATTGCTGTTGCAAATAAGCTAATTAAACAGTGTTTCGCTATCGCAAAATCTGGAAGACCTTATGACGAAACTTACGTTTCTGTCTTGCCTAGATAATTAGAAAAATTTACAATAAAAAACTCAAAGAATCAATCAATTGAATCTCTGAGTCTAGGATAATAGTGTCTCAAAATTAATGAAGAAAAAGGTTGTTTTTTACCTCAGTTCTTTGTTAGCAAATCGTTTTTTATTTTTCAATTTTAATAAATTCATATAATTCGGTGTCCTCTTTTAAGTCTTCCGTTTCATAAAAGTATTTATCTTCCCAAATATGAAATCCAAATCCGTTACTCTGCAAAAAAGCACGTAGATATTTATTTTCGATTTCAATTAGTAATCCAACATCAAGTAAATTCGCAAAGTTTAAATCAACATTTTTAGCTTCTTGTGATTTCGGATGGCAAATATATTCAGCTCCAACTCCTGTCGTTTTTGAAATTATTTCATCTAAAGGGTCTGATTTTCCTTTTATGAATGATTTTACTTTATGTCCAATTCGGTTAGCAATTTTTTCAGGTTTCGTATAATTCCTAAAATCCGAAAAGTGCAGAAAAGTTCGCACAATATAAACGCTGTCAATCGGTTTGTTTTCGCAAACAAGCTTTGAATGTTCGTCAGGAACATACTTTTCATTTTTACGAGTCAATTCAGCTATCAGAGCTTCATCAGATTTATTTTGAGATTTCGCCTCCTTATCGGCACATTCCAATATCAAATGATAATTCCCATAGTCAAATACATAAAACACAAAATTGTACCATATTTTTTCAGGCGTATTATTTCGTAAATGACGAATAAGTTCAATTTCAGTTTCTTTATAAATGTATTCTCTCAATTTTTTGTCAAATGTTTGCTAACGTTCGTGTATAAGAATAGTAGGGCTGAAAAAGAGCGCAAACCATTCGGTTGAACACAAGCCGAATTTTTAAATTTTACTATTTATTTTATTTTTGGGAAATCGTCAAATTTAAAAATTTGGCGACTTCGAAAAAGTGCATTTACCATTGGGTTAAGCACTTATTGCCCTATTATTTTTATACGTTGTTGCCCATAGTTGAAATGCGTTCTGCTTTTACGTAAAGGTTAATATAATAATTGCCCACAATCATTTTATTAATCTTCGTATGTGAAAGTTCTTGGATTTGATGTTTCAGTATTTCCACTTCCATCTGTTGCAGTAAATATTACATTATAAGTTCCTGCATTTGTTGTTTCAAAACCATCCGATATTGTTAGGATAGTTTCATTATCTGGGTCATTGTTACTTCTTGTTTCTTCGAAAACCACAGTTCCATCGCTATTTAAAACTGTCAATGTCATAGTTTCCATTTTTACATTATCGACACCTTGCGCTGTTAAAATTGCTATTTCAGGACCTAAAAAATTTCCTTGGTCGGTTGAGTATGTTTGATTTAAATCTGGACTTTGTATTGAAATTGTCGGCGCAATTGTATCTGCGTTACCGTCGTCATCGCTTGAACAATTTGTAAATGTCATTCCGATTGCTACTAAAGCACTTAAAAATATAGTTTTTTTCATTCGTTTATTTTTATTCATAATGGTTGTTATCAATTATGGGCAACGATTAGTATAAGAAACGTAGGGCAATAAATAAGCACTATCGTTTCGGTTTATTACTTAGCTAAATATAAATATTTTGTCTTTTATTTTTTCTTCTATAAACGCTAAATTTTATATTTAGCGGACTTTGTAAATAGACACAAAACTTTCGGTTTAGCAAAAACGCCCTATGTTTTTTATACATTGTTGTGCTTTCGTACTTTATTTATGCACTGGTTTTTTATCTTTCAAACCCCAAGTTTTCCAAAGTTGAGCAAAAGGACAAAGGTCTTTTTCGTTTACTTTTTCCCAAGGCGCAGTTCTACAATTTGTATTTACCATTTCTTTTTCAGGACTAAGTTTACAAAAATCAATCATCGAACATTCTTTCTTCCCAAAGTAAACACTAAGGACTTCTTTAAAAACTAAAGTTTGGAACGGTCTATCATTTACATTTGATAGGTTTCTTGGTGGTACATATCCTCCTATATGTTTATTATTTGTAAAAAAAGGTGTTCCTAATTTACTAAAGACATCATAGAATACATTACTTAAATTCCCATCTTCATCTAACAGTTTTGTTATAAAATCGGGATTATTAATTCTTATTTTTTGTGCTTCTTCAAGCACAAATTTTAACCATTCGAGAATATCTTGGAAAATAGGTGTATTTAAAGCATCAAAATATTGTGTGTATGTATTAGTTGAAGTTCTATTGAAAAGTGTTTCTACTGTAAAATTTCCCATCTCTCCATTGAATGTTAAATCTTTAAATGCGAACTCGTAAATTTCGGCACAATTCTTTGGTTTAAATGCCTTTTCTTTCATCTTTTTAATTGTGTTGAAAAACATTTGAGCTGGATGAAATGACATTAGAGATGAGTCACATAGAGCGACAATAAATTTGTAGTTTGAACCAAAATCAGGGTATTCTGTTTTTATTATTTGTTCAGCTATCTGATAAGGAATATCAGGATGTCCATTATTTTCGAAATATTTATTTTGAATAGAATGGGCGATTTGCTCCTTTAAACAAGCATATCCAAAATAGAATGAATTTTGCTCCCTTCTTTGTGTGTCTAAGTAATGAACCTTATATCGTTCAGGTTTAATAATATTATTATCCTTGTCTTTTATTTCAGTAGAGACCTTTTCATATCTTTCGTATTTAACATATGAAACTTCTTTCGATGCCCCTTTATATATTTCTTTTAGCTTTATTTTAGTTTGGGAATTAAATTCATTATCTATTGAAACAGGAACGTTAAAGTCGTTGTTTTTATCCCTTCTAATTTTCCAGTTAAAATCTTTAATAAAGTCAACGTAAAAATCTCCAAGTGTTAGTCCTGTCGTGGTTGTAATATCTTGTAAAAAATGAATGTATTCGTGTAGAAATGTAGATGCTTCTTTTTTATATTTTTCATCTTTAAAAATTTTATTTAAATCGCGAATATCATAATCAGTATTTACTCTCAAGTGCATAAAACCTGGCTCATAATAACCTAAAGTTTCATATTCGATATTATCTTCCATTTTTTTTTGGGTATGAAGCACAACGTTTGGTATATGAGCTGTGCGGGCGAGAATTGCAAAAGCCATTCGGTTAGCACAAGCCGATTTTTACAAATTCCGCTTTTTATTTTTTGTTTGTATCAAAAGTCGGATTTGTTAAAATTCGGCGACTTCCAAATATACCCTAACTTTTAATTAAGCAACAACTCCCGCATTGCTTATATACTTTGTTGTGCTTAGTTTATTTACAGGCTAATTAGGTGACCTATTAACGCTGATAATGCATTAATTAATAAACCAATAATTATTGAAACCACTAAACCTCCAAGCAATTTATTATTGTCTTTTTTTACTTCTGAAAATCGATTTTTATCTCCCTTTGTAAATTCAAACATTGGATTTCGTTGTAGTCTTCCAATTTGTTTTCGCATAATCCTATCTGCGAATAATATTCCTGATTGGTAAAAAAAATAAAAAATGGCAATTGAAATAGTGAACATAAAAAACATTCGATTTTCACTGCCAGAAGGAATATAACTTTTGTCGGTTGTTAAAACTAATGGGAACAAATAGTTTAGAAAAATGATAGCTCCGGTAATAAACGATAGAATAACAAAGTATCTTATTTTATCGTCGTGACGGGAAATGAATTTGACTAAACTTTGACTTTCGGCATTTTTGGGTAAAGCATCATACCATTCCGAAACAATAGTTTTAAGTTCATTACAAATTTGAGAATTTATAAAATCAATTTTACAACTCATTTGAGCTTGTGCTTCATCTAAATCATATTCTTCTCCACCTTGAAATACGACTTGTATCATTTCACTCGGTTTCAAGTTATTACCAATTCTTACTCTCAGAGTGTGTGTTTGAGGAATTTTGTGTGTTTGGTTAGGTAAGATTAAATTAAAATCCCATAATAATGAAATGTATTTTGTTCGTGCAGAAATATTCCAATCGGTGTTCTTAAATTCACTCCAATTTCCAAATGACTTTATTTCTCTATTAGTCAATCCGACTGTAACTTCTGCTATATCTGTAATTAGTTCGTGTAAACTAAGTTTAGAGTAAATCTTATCGTTTAATTCGATTATATCACTGTATTTAAAATGCTTATTGTCTGTAAATAATTTGATATCCGTATCACGTTTACCTTTTATTAAATAATAAAGAGATTGAAATTGCTTAATTTGATTTTCATCGGCAACTGCAATGTTACTATTTTGGTTAGTTGGTTTTTGTTCCATATCTTTTTTTTAAATTAAGCACAACGTCTCGTATATGAAACGTAGCGTGTAAAAAGACGCTATCGTTTCGGATTATACACGAGCCGAATTTTTAAATTTTTCTTTTTATATTTCTTTAACTAAAAGCCAAATTTAAAAATTTGGCGGTCTTTGCAAATACACACAAACCTCTCGGAAAGCCTATAATAGCTATGTTTTATATACATTGTTAGCAACTGGGCTTTATCGGTAATCTAATATATATCCGAATTTTTCATCAATCAACTTATTACTAACATTTTGTTCTAATATTTTTCCTTGTAAATCAGTCGAAAAGTATCTGCCATTATCTTTGACATAAATTGTGTCTAAAGGTTTATTAGTTAAATAAGGCCATTCCCATAAAACTTCCTCGTATTTTATTGGATGAACGAGATTATTGTTCCAATCAATTGTTCCGTAAAGCTTATTATTTTTCACTTTAATAAGTTTTGAATTATCAACCCAAATTTCATCATATTCCGTTGGTATAACAATTTCTCCTTCACGACTAATAAGTCCTTTTTTTGCATTTTTGGTTACAAAATGCTCTGTTGGCCCATATTCCACCCAATTGGATATTTCATTAAACTCAATTGGTATAATCACGTTTTCATTTTTGTCAATTATACCAAAAAGTCCGTTTTGTTGGACTATGAATTTATTATTTCTATCATAATGAACTGGCGTAATATCTTGATAAGAAAATGATACTATTTGCTTTCCCATTTCGTCCAAAATTCCAACTTTATCTACTTCCTTAAAAACGAAATGTTTGGTTAACTTTTGTGAGTATGCATTATCATATTTAAAAGGAAGTATAACTTTACCTTTATAGTCAATTAATCCATATTTTCCGTTTTGTTTTGCATAAGTTACTTTCTTACCATCAAAAGGCTCTATTTTTAGATATTCAAATGGAATTTCAACATTGCCCTTATCAGAAACTGTTCCGACCATTCCGTTACTTTTGGTGGTAAGAAAATATCTTTGATGTGATATCTCATTTTTATAACTATCCCATTCAAATTCTTTAATGTCAAAATCAGTTATTGGATTTGCACTTTTACTCAAAAGCTGAATGTTTTTACCTTTCTTAACTGCAAAAAGGTCAGATTCATTTGAATATTCAGTTGGATGTTCGATGAAGTCGTATTTAATTGGTAGAATAACATTACCAAGAGTGTCGATAATCCCATACTTGCCATTTTTTGCAACAATCGCTAAATAGTTCCGAAAAGGCTCCGCTGCGTCATACGTTCCAAAATTCACTACCTCTTTAAAATCTTCATTGAGATAAGCTATTTTGCCATTTTTTTCAACTCTGCAAAGACCTCGTTTGAAATAGGTATAATTGCGGTCATCATAATATGACTCGGTTATTTTGTCAAAATCAAAATCTGTTAGTTGTTCGCCACTACAAGAGAAAAATGCCCATTTTTTATTTTGCATTACACAAACAAATGAATCTATTTTATTGCTTTTAACTTTTTCAAATTTTATTGGAACAACTTGATTTCCTTTTTGGTCAATAAATCCATATTTGCCATTCAATCTGGCACTCGCCAATTTACATTTGTAAAAGTGACTTTCATTTTCATATTTGAATGGAATAACAACAACTCCATTTCTATCGATATATCCAAATTTTCCATTTTTTTTCGCAGGTGCAAGTCCGTGAGAAAATACACTTAAATCGTCATAAATAAATGGTATTAAAGTGTCTTGAGCGATATTTATATAACCTCTTTTTCCATTATTTTCTCCAAGTATCATTCCTTCTTCGCCAATTGGATTCAGAAATTTATATTTGTTAAGAGGTATAATTGTATCTCCATCTTGGTTTACAAATCCCCAAGTTTTATTACCACTAATTCTTTTGTAGGTTTGAGATTCAGACGAATTCAATTCCGACTTATTTGATTTACAAGAAATCACAAGCGAAAGAATAAGCAATATGTTAATTAATGTTCTCAATGTTTGTCTTGCCTTGTTGCTAACGGGATTGTGTATGGTTAGTTGCGTGGTTGAAGCAACTAATTTAGCAAAAGGAAACCAAACGTTAGGGAAATCCGAAGGATTTTCCGAGTACACATAGACCTAAGCAATTAATTATACACTGTGTTACCTGCTGGTTTAATTATTCTTTTAAGTTGATGTGTCTATTTTATGTTAATTTGTTTCACGATGAGATCGTTAAACCAAAAAGACACTATAACTTTAAGGTGTCTTTTTGGTTTAGATTTGGTATAACTTAAAACTTATATCCCAATGAAATCTGAAATACACTATTTTTTATATCAGGGTTTTCTACAACTGTTGTAATACCGTAATTATATCGTGCTTGCGCAAATAGATTAGAATTGATATTATATCCAAAACCTAAATTAAGGCCAAAATCAAAACTTGAGGCATCTGTTTCAGCATCAGCAATTGAACTATTATTAAATTCTGCTTTATCATTAACCAAAAATGACACTTGCGGTCCAGCTTCTAAACTGAATTTTTCAGACAGATAATATTTTGCCATCAAAGGGATTACTAGATAATCTAATTTGATTTTTATTGAATTTTCAGCTTCTGAACCTTGTCTGGAATATAATAATTCTGGTTGAAGTGAAAACTTTTCGTTTAGTTCAAATTCGGCAAATCCACCAACGTGAAAACTGAAGATATTATTCCTGTCTGCGTCACCTCCGGTGAAGTTGGAAATATTAAGTCCTGTTTTTAATCCAAAATTTACATCTTGAGCTATAATTGAATTTGATAGTCCTAAAATAGCAATAATTGATAGTAGCAAAAGGTTTTTCATAATTTATATATTTTTAATTTATTTTGAAGAACCATATCAAAAGTCACGCCAAATTATTTAAGATTGATATATAGCTACGTGTAATTAATTTATAGCTCGTTACAATAGAAAAAGAAAAGAATTAAGACCGGAATTATTAAGATAATCTTTCAAATTGTCATTTTTTTTTAGCTTGCAGGTAACGTCTCTGTATATGGCTCGTAGCGTGCAAATTAAACAATTATTTTCGGATGAAGCACGAGACGAATTTTTAAATTTTTCTTATTATCTTTTTTTACTAATAAGCCAAATTTAAAAATTTGGCGTACTCGCAAATATGCCTTAACTTCGATTAATCAACTACCTAGCTATGAGCTATATACGTTGTTGTGAGCAGTTTTTTCTACATTATGTCGTCTGCTCTAATTATTTCAATATTTGGATTTATCTTTTCTATTAATTCAGTTATTAAACTAATATCTCGAGTATTCATTCTTCGTCCTGTGATTATTTCGTGAACAGAAATTTTTACGTATTGTTCGTTCATTGTAAAAATCCGCTTTTCTTCTTCGTAAGCCCAAACATCTAATTTATGACAGAGAATTTGTCGAGCAGTTTGGTCGTTATAATCTTGGTCTCTGACATAAGTTATTCCGTTATATAACACGTTTTCAGTGGTATAATTTGGGTCACTAATTCTCACTCCAATTGCTACTCCAGTTTGTCCGTTTGCATAGTGTGACCACATCAGTTCGTTATTCCTGACTTTTGATAATGAGCATATTCTTAATTCTCCTTTTTCATTCCTTATTTTCTCACGAACACTGTGATTTAGTTCTCCGTGTCTATAGTAATATTGACCTTCCATTGGGTCATTCAAATCTTTGTATCGAGCAGCGTAAAGTCTGTTTTTTAAAATTATGTCAACAAAGTTTTTAAAGTTGTCTAAACTTCTGTATTTGTATAATAGCTCGTTCATTTTTTGCCTTTCCGCTTTAATTTTAGTTCCGCTTTCCTATGCTTATATTTCATCTTCACTAACTCTAATTGCGTTTCTAATATTTTTTCTAAATCAGATTCGTTTAATTCGTTTGTGATTTCAAGTCTAGTTGTTTCATCTTCGGAAATTTGAAATGTTAATACAGCTTTTGGAAGTTTATATTCTGGTTCTTGTCCAGAAACTAACTTCGCAGGCCTACTATTTCTATGTTTTTTCCAAATCTTTTTAATTGTTTTAGTGAAATTTTTAGTCAATTTTTCTGCAATTCCTTTGGCTAATTCTTCCGTAACTTTAAGTGAAAAATATATACCAAAGAGAATTATAAAATCCTCTGGTTTAGTTCCAAGAGCGTAAATCGGCATTTGCTCTTTTTCTTCTGGAATTTCAGTTTCAAAACCTAGATTTTCTAAATCCACAAAGTCATTTCGGTCAATTCCGTGCAAGTAATTTACTTTGATTTCTTTACTGTTCATTGGTTGGTTTAAATTGCTCACAACAATTGGATATCGTCATTGACGATATTTTTATTATAGATAGCAATGTAGTTGATTTTTAATAATTGGACACCATACGGGATAGGAGACCAACTTTTCTTTATAGGTGACCATAATGTAGGCCATTTTTTAGGATTATAGGCGCTCCTATAGGATGAGAGAAATCCTAACAGCTTGATTTTAAATTATAAAAAAATCCCAACCATTTCTGATTGGGATATTGCTCCTCTTCTTGGGCTTACCACATCGAGCGCGGCACAGGCTTCTCGCCCATAAACTTCCTTGCATAAAAAAAGACCTTATATTTCTATAAAGTCTTTCTTGTTATTTGCTCCTCTTCTTGGGCTTGCCGCATCGAGTGCGGCACAGGCTTCTCGCCCATAGATTTTAGGGCATAAAAAAATCCCAACCATTGCTGATTGGGATTATGCGTCTCTTCTTGGGCTTACCGCATCAAGTGCGGCACAGGCTTCTCGCCCATAAACTTCCTTGCATAAAAAAAGACCTTATATTTCTATAAAGTCTTTCTTGTTATTTGCTCCTCTTCTTGGGCTTACCGCATCAAGTGCGGCACAGGCTTCTCGCCCATAAACTTCCTTGCATAAAAAAAGACCTTATATTTCTATAAAGTCTTTCTTGTTATTTGCTCCTCTTCTTGGGCTTACCGCATCGAGTGCGGCACAGGCTTCTCGCCCATAGATTTTAGGGCATAAAAAAATCCCAACCATTGCTGATTGGGATTATGCTCCTCTTCTTGGGCTCGAACCAAGGACCCTCTGATTAACAGTCAGATGCTCTAACCAACTGAGCTAAAGAGGACTGTGATATACACAAACTCAAGCTATTTGCTTAAGCGATGGCAAATTTACTACGTTTTTTAATTGTAGCAAACTTTTACATAAGAAAAATCACTATTTCTTATGTAATTTAATTAAATAGTGCCTTAAACAAATCATTTCCATTGGCATACAACATCAATCCTAATAATATAACGATTCCTATGATCTGTGCTTTTTCTAAAAATTTATCTCCTGGCTTGCGACCTGTGATCATTTCATAAAGTAAAAACGTTACATGACCACCGTCTAGTGCGGGAATAGGTAAGATGTTCATTATGGCTAATACAAAGGAAATCCAAGCAGTACGCTCCCAAAACTTCGTCCAGTCCCAAGTATCAGGATACAACTTTGCAATCGTTCCAAAACCACCCAACTGACTAGCGCCTTTTTTAGTAAAAACATACTTGAACTGCACAATATAATCGTGCATGGTCCAGTAACCATGAGAAACACCAAGGTTGACACTTTCAGCAAAGCTATACTCCACCTCAGTAGTAGTTAGATAATCAGCAGTCGGCTTTTTTCTAAATCCGAGGATTCTTTCTTTATTATTTTTAAAATCAATGGTTTTACTCTCTACAACTCCATTTTTATCTTGATATTTAATAACAAACGGAATGCTATCAGTTATTTTATGGTTAATGGCATAGGTATAATCTGAATTGTACTTAATAGGGTAGCCTGCCATTTCAACAATAGTCATCCCCGGTTGTAAGCCTATAGAATCGGCTTTAGTTCCTTGAGCCACCTCGCTCACTTCAAAAGGAAATCTAGGCTCTAGCGGGCCCATAATATCTGCCTCAAAAACACGATTCCCTATATCTTCTGGGATACTAATGTTTACTGGATTTCCATTTCTTAATACAGTAACTGAAGCTACATCTCTAAAAACCATTCTGTTAATAAGGTTTTGAGCGATGTTTATGGTGTCACCATTAACTAATAAAACTTGATCTCCCTGTTCAAAACCTATTTCTTCCAGGACTGGAGGTATTCCAAAGCCAAATTTATAATCTGATCCGGTAGCTTTATTAGAACCATTGGCATAAAACAACATGATGTAGATAAAGAATCCCACTACTACATTGACAAAAACTCCACCTAACATGATGATGAGTCGCTGCCACGCTGGCTTGGATCTAAATTCCCATTCTTTAGGTTCTTGAGCCATTTGCTCTTTGTCCATGCTCTCATCGATCATTCCAGAGATCTTTACATAACCTCCTAGAGGCAGCCAGCCTATACCGTATACCGTATCACCTATTTTCTTTTTAAATAGAGAATACTTGATATCAAAGAAGAGATAGAATTTTTCTACTCGTATTTTAAAAAGTCGAGCAGGAATAAAATGCCCTAACTCATGTAAAACAATAAGTAGGGAAAGACTCATTAAGAAATTTATAATCAGAACAACCGTAGGATGCATATATTTTAATTTAAGAGCCGCAAAAATAGGTCATTCAGGACAGTTGGCATAATGCTAGTATAGATTTAGCGTACCATTAGTTTCTTGGTGACCACACCTTTTTCTGAGGCGAGTTTTATAAAGTAAATACCACTGATTTGTGGCGCTGTAAAAACCATCGCAGGACGTTCATGCAATTGGTTTTTATAATCTATAATCAACCTTCCATGAAGGTCATAGATTTTAAGATCTGTCAAAACAGTATGTTCTGTACTAATTTGAAAAGTGTTGGAAGTAGGGTTGGGGAATAGTTGAAATTCCGCTTTCGCGAAAGCGTCACCTATACCAAGTGTAGCCGTATTATTCTTGCTTATAGTGTTTACATCTGGATCTATTTCTACGGTGACAACGCTAAAAGGAACGCTGATGCTAAAGTTTTCATTAAGATGATCGATGTGCAATACTTCCCATTGTTCTTGACCAGCGACTCCTGTAATTTTAACAGGAAGAGCTACCTCAAATAAACTTACCGAGCTGTGACTGGGCAGCTGCTGGTAGTCCATTGTGATTCCAGTAGGAGTTACTGACCAGTTGATGCTGTGCTGCGGATAGCCTTCTCCATAAATCCAGTCGGCAAAAAACTCGGTCAGATTTTGCCAGCTAGTAGATTCGGCTATAGCTTTAAAATCTGGTGTTTTTGCATAATTAAAGGACAGTTGTGGGTCGTTCAAGTAGTTTTGAAGTGTTTGTTGGAAATCGGCAGCACCTATTTTTTCACGTAACATATGCAATACCATGCTGCCTTTGTAATAAGAGAGATTGCCGTTAAATACACGTCCTACACTCAAGGTATCTTGGGCGGGGACATAAACGCTCCCGTTTGTAGGAGTGGTGGCTCGATTATTTGCATTGATGCGCCAAGACTTAAAACCGCTCGCTCCGTCCAGATGTTCCACGGTCAATCCTGTGGCATAAGTAGCAAAACTCTCATTGAGCCATATGTCTTGCCAGCTGCCACAAGTCACCTTATTTCCAAACCACTGATGTGCCAGTTCATGAGCAATTAATCCACGACTAAAGTTACCCATAAAACTTATGGTGGTGTGCTCCATGCCGCCACCCCAGCCAAATTGCGCGTGACCGTATTTTTCACTTCTAAAGGGATAGGGTCCAAAGGTGGTTTCAAAGAAATTCATAATAGGAACGGTTACCGCAGTACTTGCCTGTGCCGTTGCGAGATCTTCGGGATACACATAATTATCTATAGGTAAAGCCGTTGACCCGCTCCCAACTAGATCGGTATATCGGGCATAATTAGTTACCGCAATAGCAATCAGATAAGCAGGAATGGGATAGTTGTGTTGCCATCTGAACCTTTTTCCAGTGGGTGTTGTAGTTTCTGACAGGAGCAAGCCGTTAGAGACACCTGTGTTTCCTGCGGGTGTATGTATAATGACTTCTGTTTGATCAATTTTATCGTTAAGGTCTTGTTTGCAGGGCCACCAGGCTTTGGCTCCATAAGGCTCAGAAAGAGTCCATATAATTCCGACATTATTATGCGTGGTTTGTGCAAAACTTCCAAATCCGCTGGCGATAGGGTTACCGCTATAGGTCACACTTAAACTATCTAAAACGCCATTATTTTGCGTTACAGGCAGGTCGATAACCAGTTCGTCATTTCCATTATTAGTATAGGTAAGTGCGACACCTCTTTGTGTGACTTGGCTTACATTCATATTAGAAGCCAGGTCAAAGGTTATTTGGTTGATGGCACCTACTGCTTCAAAATGTGAGGTAACCGTTCCAGAAATAACGGCAACATCTGGGTCGGTATCGAGTTCTAGACGTACGTATTTAAGATCGTAATTTGCAGTAGCTTGATGTATACTGCGTAAGGTCGGGTGGATCAAAGAAGATTTTAAGAGGCAAGCATCTACTCCTGGCTGGGCATAAGCGGCAAGTGTTTGTTGTGCTGCTGCGGCTGTTACTTGCCCTAAGCTGGTCGAGTGGATAGCGAGAACAAAACACACCAAAATTAATATTTTAAAACTCTTCATTTTATGGAAATTTCTAGCAAGGAAAGTTACAAAACATTCCATATTAGGGTAATTAGGTCGTAATTTTGCAAAAAAGTATCATCTATGCTTCAATTTTTGAATAAAAATAAGTGGCGCATTCTTTTTATGTTTGTCTTGTGCAGTGCTATTATGGCTTCTTTTCAGTACGCACTTACACCAGAAAAAACGCTCTCTATTCTCCAGCCAGATAAATTTGACCCTACTCTGGTAGACGATTCCATGCTTTTTGTCAAAAAGTACCATAAAATAGCTCCTTTTGAATTAATAAATCAAAATGGAGATACCATAACTCAAGAGGATTACACGGGTAAGATTTATGTGGCAGACTTTTTCTTTACCACTTGTCCTACTATATGTCCTATTATGACTAAGAATATGATGTTGGTTCAGGAAGAGTTTAAAAATGACCCTGAAGTACTGATTTTATCTCATAGTGTCACTCCAGAAATAGATTCTGTAGCAGTGCTTAAAAAGTATGCGGTAAAAAAAGGAGTGATGGATACTAAGTGGAATTTAGTGACCGGTGATCGCAAGCAAATCTATGATCTGGCTCGCAAATCTTATCTCGCGGCAAAAAAGAATAAATACGGTGGAGAATACGCATTGATCCATACAGAGAATTTCTTGCTTGTTGATAAAGAGGGAAGGCTGAGAAGTCGCTCTTATGACGGTACAGATCCAGAAGATGTCGAGAAGTTAATAGAAGATATTTACATCTTAAAAGAGAGTTACAAAAAGCAAGATTAGTGATTTGGTATAAAGGTAGCGGCTCGCACTTATAAATAGATTCCTGTTTTCGATTTATTTTAAGGTATACCTATATTTGTCCAAAATTCAACTAATATTTTATTATGAAAAAAATACTGTTCAGTCTTGTACTGGTATTTTCAGTAGGCATGTCTTTTGCTCAAACAGAGCAAGAACTGAAAGCTATGAGAAAAGTAAAGAAAGATTCTATAGCTCAAATTCAATCAAGAGTAAATGAGATCCAGTCCAAGATAGAAGCTATTCCTGGCTGGAAATATGGCGCTTTTGGTACGGTAGGTGTCAACCTCTCTGAATTTAGCAACTGGTATTCTCAAGGGAATGCTAATGTATCTTCTGGAAATATAGGATTGACAATCAACTCTTTTGCAAACCTCAAACAACCTAAATACTTCTGGAGAAACTCCTTGAATGTCAATTTAGGATGGGTGAAATTTGATGATAGAGACGATCCAACAGATGATGATAGTTTTCAAGAAGCAACTGACGTTTTTAATATTTCTACTCTTTACGGTTATAAATTAACTGAAAAAATAGCCATTTCTACTTTGGGAGAATACCGTACTACTATTCTTAACAATTTTAATGATCCTGGCTATTTGGATATAGGGGTCGGTGGTACTTGGACTCCTGCTAATAATCTGGTAGTGGTTGTTCACCCTTTAAACTACAACTTTGTATTTGCAACAAACAACCCTGTTTTTGAATCTTCTATAGGAGCAAAAGTAGTAGCCGATTATACCCGTAGCATTGGTGAGGTGAGTTTTAAAACCAACCTTTCTATGTTTTATAGTTACAAAAGTAGCAACCTTTCTAATTACACATGGATCAACTCTTTTGGTTATACCATCTGGAAGAATATAGGTGTAGGATTTGAGTTTGGTATAAGAGGTAACAAACAAGAAGCGTTAAACTTTCAAAATAACAACCTTGCTGTGGGGGCAACTCCACTTACATTTGATACAGTAGATAATAAGTTGCAGTCGTATTATTTAGTAGGATTGAATTACAAGTTTTAAAAATACAATTTGATTTATTTAAAAAGGCTTTCCAGAAATGGAAAGTCTTTTTTGATGCTGGAAAGTGGGATGTTTAAACAGGAATTTTGTTTTCTAAAATCGAAGATATATCAACCCTTTTCTCAAATGGAAAGCCTTTTGGATCGCTCTCTCGGCTTAGCCTCGATCGTCGCTAACCTGTTTTCCCTTTGGAAAAAAGGGAAAAGCTCTTAGTTTAGAGAGTTTATTTAGGACCTATCTATTAGGTGTATTTTTAGATATAAAACTTTATTTTAACAGAAGTCCTGACTCTATAGTCATACCGCGCAGCCTCGAATAAATAACTGGGAATTAGAGTTTTTGAATTCCAATTTTATTGCAGGTAAAGTCTTGATTAAAAATGCGCCTAGCAAAGTAATTGCATCTCTTTCTCTTAAAGTCCGCGTTCTTTTTTAGTGGTGCGATTTTGTTCTTCAGGAGTAGTCACCTCATTATTTTCCAGTCTGAAATTACCGAAGTTATAAGTAAAGCCCACACTTACTGTTCTCGTTTCTGGCAAGCTCAGATAGAAATTATCTTGATTTAAATAACGGGTGGTCATTCTTTGGTTTTGTGTTCTAAAAATATCAGTAAAAGCCAGAGTGAGTTGTGCTCTTCTGTTCCAGAGACTCTTATTAAAACTCATGTTAACGCCTAAAGAATCTCCCCATTCATAAGTTCCAAAGAGGATGCTCGATAAATAGGTGACGTCTACATCCATAGATAAGGTTCGGTTATCTGCAAGGTTAAATCTGTTAAAGGAGTTGAGGTAGAATCCAGTAGTAGAATTGACCACATCAACTCCTCCAGATTGAATTGCTCTGGTTTCATTTTCCATGTAGAACAAACTTGTACTGATTCCCGTATACCAGCTGCTATTTACATATTGGTAAGTGGCAGCGTCTATGCTGTACTGTAATTCATAGTTCAAGTTGATGCTCTGTGAGTTCAATACATTAGTAGTATTGTTTTGAAAAGGTACGTCGTTCAACATGTCTGCGGTATACAGAAAATAAGTGTCTAAAAACCAGGTGTTTTTATGGTTCCAGCTTAAGGTGAATTTGTTATTGAATGCTGGTTGCAGATTAGGATTTCCAGTATTAAAATTAAAGTCATTTATAAAAGTACGGAACGGATTTAAGTCTGCGTATCGAGGTCTATCAATGGATCTTTTATAGCTTAAAGTGTAAGAATTATTCTCGTTAAATTGGTTGGTCAGTGCTAGATTAGGGAATAACTCCAGGTATTCTTGGGTATTCACTTGGCCTAGAGACTCTGAGATTCCCTCTACATCAGTCTGTTCTGCGCGCAATCCAGCGGCAAACGACCATTTTTCCCAACTGCGATCTATTTGTGCGTAGGCAGCAAAAATATTTTCGTCATAAAGAAATAAATCAGATTTTGCGGGGTCAAAAACAACGCCACTATTGGTATCAAAGAAATTTTGTGAACTGCTTGAAGCAACGTTGGAGAATTTTAAACCCGTACTAAAGGCATAATTTCCTATAGAGGTATTGTAATCTAATTTTGCGGTATAAATATCGATTTCTTGAAGGGCATCAGTTAAAAAACTGTTTGTTCCTGTCGTCGCCTGATTGTTGTCAAAAAATCGGGTGCTTAAATCTTGTAGTTGATCGCTATTGGTAAAAATGTAATTCCCTTCTAAAGTTAGAGAAGCACCGTTTTCATTAAGACTGTGCTGCCACTGTGCGTTTACAAAGCCATTAGTTCTATTTTTCTCAAATTGAGAGTCCGCGTTAAATCCAGAAAAGCTCGTTCCTCCATCTGGTAAAATGAGCGTCTCATTTTGATAATTGACATCGTTATTTTGGTTGGTGCTAAAATTACCAGAAAAGCTTAAAGCGTTTTTCTTATCTACGTTAATATCAACAATGGTATTGAAGTTATGAGCTGCACTGCGATCTACTTTTTCTAGTTCTGTGAACCACCTTTCTGACCTACTGCCATCTGGATTAAAGAAACCTATTTGTGAGTCGTCAAACTTGAAGTCTTTCCTAGGGTTAAAGTTGTAATTGGCATACACATTAAGCCAGTTGTTCTTGTAAAAATGGGAGCTTCCTACTTGGTATTTAGTAAAGGTTCCTTGGGTCCATTCTCCGTTTACATTTCCTTTATAACCTAGTGAAATACCTTTAGAAGTATTGATATTGATCACGGCAACACCTTCTGCATCATAACTCGCCGGCGGGTTTGTAATGACCTCTACACTATTGATATTGTCAGCGCTATAACTGCGTAGTAATGTACTCAGTTCATCACTAGTCAGGTACACACGCTTGTTGTTGATATAAATCACCGCGGGCGAATTTTGAACCATGTAGGTTCCTTCCATTTCAAAGACTCCAGGTGTCTTTTTCAATAGGTTTTGAGTGTTTCCCGTACTTAAGACGGTATTTTCTACATTAAAAATTAATCTATCGGTCTTTTTATCTATAGTAGGTTTGCTTGCGGTTACCACGACAGCCTCCAATTGTTCGGTATCTTCGTCAAGAAAGAAATCTCCTATTTTCCCAGAGCCAGTAATGTTTTGCTTTCGCGAAAGCGTCACATATCCAACAGAAGAAAACTGAAAGGTGTATGCTCCCTGCTCAAAATTATTGAATTTAAACGTTCCTTTTTCATCTGTTGCCGTTGCTTTGTAAAAGGTGCTGTCAGGCATTTTAAAAGTTACAACAGTGGCATAGGGGATGGCGACTTTCTCTTTAGTCCATACATTTCCTGTAAGATCATTTTGAGCGGTCGTACTAAGGACTAGGAGAAAAATAAAAAAGGGTAAATATTTCATTCTAAGAATTTAATGACAAGCTAAAATACCAAACATCAATAAAACTTCCCGTGATGTTTTAGATTATATTTGCACCCTATTGTAAGGACTATGAAGAATATACGTAATTTTTGTATCATCGCACATATTGATCACGGCAAGAGCACACTGGCAGACAGGCTGTTAGATGCTACGCACACGGTTACAAAGCGGGAATCTCAAGCGCAGTTGCTGGACAGTATGGATCTAGAAAGAGAACGCGGGATAACGATAAAATCGCACGCGATTCAAATGGATTATACGGCTCCAGATGGGGAACAATATATTTTAAATTTGATTGATACCCCTGGACATGTTGACTTTTCTTATGAGGTATCGCGTTCCATAGCCGCTTGCGAAGGTGCCTTACTTATCGTTGATGCGGCACAAAGTATACAAGCACAAACCATTTCTAATCTTTACCTCGCTTTAGAAAACAACTTGGAAATTATTCCTGTGCTTAATAAAATAGACCTTCCTAGTGCCAATCCAGAAGAAGTAACAGACGATATCGTAGATTTATTAGGTTGTGATCCTAGTGATGTTATTCCTGCCAGTGCTAAAACAGGACAAGGAATTCAAGAAATTTTAGATGCTATTATAGCAAAAATTCCTGCTCCTAAAGGGAATCCAGATGAACCGCTACAAGCGCTCGTTTTTGACTCCCAGTACAACCAGTTCCGTGGAGTGGAGACTATTTTTAGAGTGATCAATGGCTCTATAAAAAAAGGACAGCACATTAAGTTTGTCGCTACAGGAGAAAGCTATTATGCTGATGAGGTGGGGACTTTAAAACTCACTCAAGTTGCTAAAAAAGAAATAAAAACTGGCGATGTAGGCTATCTTATTACCGGTATCAAAGAAGCCAAAGAAGTAAAAGTAGGTGATACGATTACAGACCATGCAAATCCAACTACAAATCCTATAGGTGGATTTGAAAATGTAAAGCCTATGGTCTTTGCTGGTATTTATCCAGTAGATACTGAGGATTATGAAGATTTGAGATCCAGTATGGAAAAACTCCAACTCAATGACGCATCTTTAGTTTTTGCAGCAGAAAGTAGTGCAGCTTTAGGTTTTGGATTCCGTTGTGGGTTCTTAGGTATGTTGCACTTAGAAATTATCCAAGAGCGACTGGAACGCGAATTTGACATGACCGTTATTACCACAGTTCCTAACGTGTCTTATCATGCCTATACGCATAAGAATCCAGAGGAGATCCTTATTGTAAATAACCCAACAGATCTTCCAGATCCTTCTAGTTTGAATAGAGTAGAAGAGCCTTATATCAAAGCTACCATCATAACAAAAGCTGATTTTGTGGGTAATGTGATGTCGTTATGTATCGAGAAACGAGGTATAGTGACCAATCAGACGTATTTAACCACAGAGCGTGTAGAATTGACTTTTGACATGCCACTTGCAGAAATCGTTTTTGATTTTTATGACAGGTTGAAGACCGTTTCTAAAGGTTATGCCTCTTTTGATTACGCACCTATCGGGATGCGAGAATCAAAATTAGTACGAGTAGATATTTTATTAAACGCACAGACTGTTGATGCCTTGAGTGCATTGATTCACGCTGATAATGCTTATAACATCGGTAAAAAGATGGTAGAAAAGCTGCGTGAATTGATTCCGAGACAACAATTTGATATACCGGTACAGGCGGCGATAGGAGCAAAAATAATTGCTCGTGAAACGATCAAAGCTTTACGTAAAGATGTAACAGCAAAATGTTATGGTGGAGACATCTCTCGTAAGCGTAAGCTTCTTGAAAAGCAAAAGAAAGGAAAGAAACGCATGCGTCAGGTGGGTAATGTAGAAATTCCACAACAGGCATTTATGGCGGTCTTAAAACTGAACGATTAAGTTATAAATAAAATACCGCTTTTTTTGAAGTTTATCCCGCACTTGTAGTCATATCAAAGCATATAAACAACAAAGCCCCATCGATACGATGAGGCTTTGTTGTTTTGGTGAGTAGAATGTTTTAGGAGGATTCTTTATCCATAATTACTTCTCCAGTTTCTTTTTCTATTATTTCTTTCCCGAGGTAAGCAAGCACACTGCCTTCTTCAATCTCTAAATCGAGCGCCATGGATGGGATGATATCGATCTTATTATCGTTTCTTACAAATAGTGGGATGATATCATTATCGGTCTTTGTAATTTCTATAAGTCCTTTAAAATGATCTTGAGATTTGATGGCCATCTCATGAATTTTACCGTGATATCGAGCCACCTCCATCATGTTTACATAATCATCTGTTGCAGAAAATAAACCAGCATCAGAGTTTTTATTAGGGTTGTTGATTTCGGTAGAGTGCACTAATCGGTAAGCTCCATTCTCACCAAAACGCTCGCTGAAACGTTCCAAAGCATAGTCATTAATTTGTGAATTACCAGTAAGCGCTAATAAAAAGCCTATGTTGTTAAATTCAATATCATCAGATATGGAGTCCGAATAAATGTCTGCTGTTATAGCGTCTAGTCCTTGTTCTTTTGCAACACGTATATTGTTCGCATTGGTATCTACTAAAACCACACTACGCCCATGATCCTTTAGGTAAGAAGCAATAATTCTAGAGAATTTTGAGGCCCCTACGATCATGATACCGTTAGATTTCTCAAGAAATACACCTACCATTTTTGCAAACAGTCGTGCCGTAGTAGCATTGAGCAATACCGTACCTAGTACGATCATAAAAACTAGCGGGGTGATGTATTCTGCTCCTTCAACGCCTTGAGATACCAGTTTAGAACCGAATAATGAGGCGATACCAGCAGCAACAATACCACGTGGTCCTACCCAAGAAATAAACAGTTTTTCGTTGGTTTGCAAACCGCTATTGGTAGAACTAGCAAACACACCTAATGGCCTAATGACAAATGCTATGATGGCAAATAGAACAGCAGTTTCCCATCTATAGATCAAGTAGAGATCTTCCATGTTGATGTTTGCAGACAGCAATATAAAGAGTATAGAGATAAGCAATACACTCAGTGATTCTTTAAAGTAAAGCAATTCTTTAAGGTTGGGTAAATTCATATTACCCATTACCATTCCCATCACTACAACAGCAAGTAACCCAGATTCATGTGCAAAAGCATCACTCAATACAAAAACTCCTAGCACTGCTGCTAGAGTAAAGACATTCAATAAATAATGAGGAATGAGTTTCTTTTTAATAGAAAATACCAGGGCATGTGCAAAAGAAAAACCAAAAGTAAAACCGAATAAAACGATCTTACCAAATTCTTCTAAAGCTACTAAGGTGAATTCGCCACCAGCACCAGCACTAATAAACTCAAAAACCAATACAGCAAACAACGCACCTATAGGATCTATAAGAATCCCTTCCCATTTCAAGATAGAACTCAGGTCTTTTTTAAGAGGAATATTTCTAAGGATAGGAGTGATTACAGTAGGTCCAGTTACAATAATAAGGGCAGAGAAAAGCAAAGAGATTTTCCAGCTCAATCCAAAAATATAATGTGCTGACACACCACCACCTATAAAAGTGATCAGCACAGCAATAGAGATTAACTTACCTATTACAGGTCCTGTATTTAGTATTTCGGCGCGCTTTAGAGTTAGTCCGCCTTCAAATAATATGATACTGATCGCCAGTGAAACAAAATAAAATAAGCTGTCTCCCGGAAACAAGCCTTTCTCTCCATTCCATATGGGTTCTATAATTTTAGCGTCCATATATAAGGTAGCTATAGGGCCGACAAGTAAACCTATAATAATAAGTGGAAGAATAGCAGGGATCTTAAGCCTCCATGCCATCCACTGTGCCAGTATTCCTAATATGATAATTCCTGCTAATTCTAGCATATTTTAATTTTTGGGGAAAATTACGACCTTTTTTACAGGTATTATAGTTGTTCCGCTTTCGCGAAAGCGAAACACGCAATAATTAACCCTATATTTATGATTTTTAACAAATATTAAGCGTTGAGTGATCCCTCATTTAAAAACATAGCGATAGGAATCGCATTTTCCCCTACTTTAGAAGCAAACGTAAGTGAAGCCGCTAGACTAAGTTGTATGTTGGGAGCAAAATTATTACTTATTCACGTAGGTAAAGGAAGCCCAGAAAAAATACAGATCATTGATCAATTTATAGGAAATTGTAATCAATCGCAATTATCCTACGAGCTCCTCTTTAAAGAAGGAGAGCCGGTGGAAGTTATTTTACAAGCGGTTCAAGAATATCGTATAGACTTACTTTTATTAGGAGCATTAAAACAGGAGAAATTTGTAAAATTTTATTTAGGTTCTATCGCTCGTAAAATTACTAGAAAAGCTACTTGCTCCGTACTTCTAATTACCAATCCTAGTGTGGTTAGAAAAGCTTGTAAGCACTTAGTCGTTAACGGTTTAAAAGATGCGCATACGGAGCGCACCATAGAAACTGCTTTTTATGTAGCTCACAGTCTAGGCAGCAATCAACTCACTATTGTAGAAGAAATTGATCAACAAAAAATATCTATTAAAATTGATGATGATCAAAGTTTGCGCAAAGCAAACCTGCTTAAAGAAAAGTTAAAAAGGCAGGAAGAATCAAGAGTGCGAGGGATTTTAAGCGATATTCCTGAAGAACAGAAGAAAGCTATTCATATAGAAACACAAGCTATTTTTGGAAAACGAGGTTATTCTATAGGCCATTACGCACAAATAGCACGTGCTGACCTTCTGGTTATGAACGGACCTAAGAAATCTACTTTTTTAAACAGATTTTTTCCACATGATCTGGAATATATTTTAAAAGAATTACCTACTGATGTACTCATAGTTAGATGACAAAGAAGAAAACAGACATTAAAGGATTTTTTAAGGCATTGCCCAAAAACATTTTTAGTGGTTTTGTTGTAAGTCTTATAGCCTTGCCCTTAGGTTTAGGGCTCGCTATGGCTAGTGATGCGCCACCTATTTCGGGTGTCATTGCAGCGGTGGTGGGAGGTGTTTTAGTCTCTATTTTAGGAGGAAGCCACGTCACTATTTCTGGACCTGGAAACGGACTGGTAGGAGTTATTTTAGTCGCTGTGGCGACTTTAGGATTAAATGGAACTTATGCAGCAATCATATGTTCTGGAATATTGCTTACCCTATTGGGATTTTTAAGAATGGGTAAATTGGCAGATTTCTTTCCGTCCAGCGCTATTCAAGGAATGCTTGCGGCAATAGGCCTTATTATTCTGGGCAAACAGTTCCATATCATGATGGGGAATCAAATACAACTAGACGGCAGTGTGGATTATTTACTCGCGATTCCTTCTACTGTAATAGGTGCTTTTTCTTATGATCATTCTGGTTTTACCTATGCGGCCATCGCAGGTATTTTAGCATTGGGTATTATGATTTTTTACCCTAAAATACGCAACAAATACTTTCACCTCATTCCAGCACCCATGTGGATTGTACTGCTCTCTATAGGGTTCAGCTATTTTTATGAATTGGTATTGCAGCAACCTCACCCCGTAGATCCTGCATATATGATTGCAGATATTCCTACCGGAGCTCAAATTATTTCTGATATTCCTACTCCAGATTTTGATCTTTTGGGATCTTTTGGCTTTTGGGGCAGTGTGCTCGCAATTACTTTGATCGCTAGTATAGAGTCTTTGTTAAGTATCAAGGCAGTAGATCAATTAGATCCTGAAAAAAGACGCTCTAATGTAAATCGAGACTTAAAAGCATTAGGTCTTGCAACTATAGGAAGCGGATTTTTAGGTGGTCTTAATGTAGTTACGGTAATTGCCCGCAGTTCGGTAAATGTAAATAATGGCGGTAGTAACCGCTCTTCCAACTTTGCCCATGCTACTTTTTTAGTGATTTTTATATTGCTTTTTAGTACCCAACTCACTCGTATTCCGTTGCCGGCATTGATGGCCATCCTGGTTTATACCGGTTATAACCTGGCCTCACCAAGAAATGTAGCTAAGATTTTTAGGATAGGTAAAGAGCAGCTCCTTATTTTTTCTACCACTTTACTAGTCACCCTATTTGTCGGGTTGATTTCTGGGATTTTGGCAGGTGTATTGATGACATTTATCATTCACGTGATTATTAATAAAGATTTAGAGCTTTTTATCAAAAATTGGAGCAAGCCTAATGTATTGATGTTTAAAGAAAAGCGAGGTGGTCTACATTATTATATCAATGTAAAACACTATTGTACTTTTCTAAACTTCTATAAGCTCAAAGAAAAATTAAATGCTATTCCAGAAAGTGAAGATGTTGTGGTAGACTTTTCCCTCTGTGAGTTTGTCGATCATACCGTGATGGAAAATTTGAGTGCTTATCAAGATGTCTTTCACAAACGAGGTGGGCACCTGGAGTTGATAGGCTTAGATCTTCACGGCACAGAATCAGAGCATCCTTTTGCTCTAAGGAGGTTGATCCCAGGAATTCCATTCCTTACCGATAACCTAACTAAAAGACAGACCAGACTTCAAGATATTGCTGATGATTATAAATTGAATTACGAGGCCGACGTAAAAGAAGATACAGAGGTGCTGGATGGTTTTAGATACTTTAGAACCAAGCGTATTGAAAAAATATACAACAGGTTATTCAATAAAGATGCTTCTTTTGCTGTTTTTGACATTCATTACTCTGAGGGAGAATTTATTGCCAAAGAAGACGTGCGTACCACCATGCTTCATATAAAATTTGATCATCAGATTCCAGAATTTACCTTAGACAGTGAAGGTTTCCTTGAGCGCGTTTATGCTATAGCTGGTTATAACGATATCCCAATAGATAATCATTCTGATTTTTCTAAGCGCTTCTATTTGTTAGGAGATGATCCCAAATTGGTTCAAGATTATTTTACCGATGACCTGGTGCGATTTTTTGAAAGCAATACCTATTATCATGTGGAGTCTGACGGCATTTCTTTATTGGTATTTAAATCGCAGCATACTGCTGGAGTGAAGGAAATCAAACAGCTGTTAGACTTTGGTAAAAGACTCTCCAAAATTGTAGTTAGAGAAGAAGCCTTACAAGCTTAAACCCACTTATCAAAATAAGTATTAATGTTTAAAGCCATTCTTTTATTAGAGTTGATTTTGTATTTTGCATATCCTATGAAAATACACGCTATAGAATCCGGTAATTTTAAGTTGGACGGCGGTGCCATGTTTGGTGTGGTGCCTAAAACTTTATGGACCCGTACTAATCCAGCAGACGCTAACAACATGATTGATATGGCAGCACGATGCCTTCTTATCGAGAATGGAGATCGACTGACGCTTATAGATACCGGAATGGGAAATAAGCAGTCAGAGAAGTTTTTTGGCTACTATTATATGGATCACAAATTTGATCTGGACAGCTCATTAAAGGAAAAAGGGTTTTCTAGGGATGATATTACAGACGTATTTTTGACGCACTTGCATTTTGATCATTGTGGAGGTGTGATTAAGAAAAGTAGCACAGGAGATTTTTTAGAGCCCGCTTTCGCGAAAGCGGTATGCCACACCAACTCCAGTCACTGGAACTGGGCTACACATCCTAACGATAGGGAGAAGGCTAGTTTTTTATCAGAAAACATAAAGCCTATAGAAGAAAATGGGCAGTTGAACTTTATTTCTCAGAACGGTACCTATGAGAAACAAAACGAAATGGACTTTGATATTTTATTTGTAGACGGCCATACAGAAAAAATGATGATTCCTCATATTCATATGGGAGATAAGACATTTGTATTTATGGCAGATTTGCTTCCTACAGTAGGACACCTGCCATTACCTTATGTGATGGGGTACGATACCAGACCATTATTGACGCTTGGAGAAAAAGAAAAATTTCTTAATGAGGCGGCAACTAAAGGCTATTACCTTATTTTAGAGCATGACCCTTTTAACGAAATCATCACTGTAAAACACACTGATAAAGGGGTGAGATTAGACCAAACCTTTACTTTTAAAGACTTATTTTAAAAATTAAATGAACTCAATAATTAATAACAAATGAAGTATTCAAATTTTAAATCGACTTTGTTAACCATTGCAGCAGCAGGTTTATTAGCTAGTTGTGGTAGTGGTGGAGCAATAGTCTCGCCACCTATAGGAAATATAGACAGTATACCTTTAAAAACGCAAGCACTCACGGAGGTGCAGGCAAAAAACTGGAAAGACTATGACCTTGTTACAGATACCATTCCTGGAATGAGTATCGATAAAGCATACACAGAATTGCTCAAAGGTAAAAAAGGTAAAACCGTGGTAGTAGCGGTAATTGACTCTGGTATTGATATCGAGCACGAAGATCTGGATGGAGTGATCTGGACCAATACGGATGAAATTCCTAATAACGGGAAAGATGACGATAACAATGGCTATATTGATGATGTTCACGGATGGAACTTTCTAGGAGATATCGTAGATGAAAACCTAGAATACGAGCGTATCGTAAGAGATAAAGCAAAGCTTCCCGCAGACATAGTTGCCAAAGCACAAAAGGAATATGATCAAAAACTTGAGGAAGCACAACAAGGAAAACAGCAATACGAGCAAATTTTACAACAAGTAAATGGAGCAGATAAAGTTATAGTAGCTCATCTAGGTAAAGCCACATATACTCCAACAGAACTAGAAGCAATAAAGTCTGATGATGAAGCTGTTGTAAACGCAAAAGGGTTACTGGCTTATATTTATTCTCAAGGATTAAAAGATACTAAGGATGCAAAAGAAACTTTAACCAAGATCATTGCTGACGCTACAGCGCTTCTTAATGGTGAAAAGTTAAAGACTAATTACCGTATGGACATCCTTAATGACGATCCTTATGTGTGGGACACTCCAGTATATGGGAACAATGAATATTCAGGTCCAGATCCAGAAAAAGCAGATGTTTTTCACGGTACCCACGTGGCAGGAATCATCGCTGCAGAGCGCGATAACGGTCTAGGGGTAAACGGTGTTGCAAATAATGTGGAGATCATGGTGCTAAGAGCTGTTTCTCAAGCAGACGAGTATGACAAAGATATTGCTAAAGCCATACGTTATGCTGCAGATAATGGAGCTACAATAATTAATGGAAGTTTTGGAAAATACCACTCCCCAAATGCACAGTGGGTTTGGGACGCGATCAAATATGCCGAATCTAAAGACGTACTTTTTGTAAATGCCGCGGGTAATGAAGGAATTGATACTGATTTTACTCAGGTATATCCACAAGATCAAGTTCTTGCTGGTGCAGAGATCTCTGATAATTTTTTAACCGTAGGAGCATTGAATTTTGAATACGGCTCTGGTTTAGTAGCAAATTTTTCAAACTACGGTAAGAGTAGTGTAGATGTATTTGCTCCTGGAGTTGCTATTTATTCTACATGGATCGATAATGAATACAATAGTATAGGTGGTACTTCTATGGCTTCTCCTGCTGTAGCAGGTGTAGCTGCGGTGATTAGATCTCAATATCCTAAACTAACCGCTTCACAAGTAAAGCATGTCATTATGGACAGTGGTTTAACAACCAGTGCCAGAGTGGTGTTAGGTGGTGATGCAGAAGACACCAAAGCATTTGGTGAAATAACAGTTTCCGGTAAAATGGTCAACTTATATAACGCGTTAATTCTTGCTTCTAGAATATAGTATGATAGTATCTTAACAGTATAAAATAGCGGTCCGTTTTAATTCTAAAACGGACCGCTATATTTTGACTAAAAATGTCTTTTTTTTTAAAGGAGAACTAAAACTGATGTTTTTACGTTAATACAACTGTGAAGTTTCCATTTTTGAGCGCTTGAACAGGTAGAATTTAGTGATAATGGTTTACTTAATTTTATTTGTCGTTTTTAATTACCGTTTAAAAAATAAAAAACACCGACGAAATACAGCAAATAAAAATATAATCAACAGATGACACATCTTTTTTGCCGTATTTCATTTTAATTTTTACATTCGCAACCGACAATGATGAACATGATATTAACAAATTTTAACTTTTTTTGCGTGATGTTGCTTCAGCGGGTTCCACCGCCGCCAAATGTTCCCGGCAAAAATGGTCCCACTCCACCTGGGGATATAGTGCCTTTAGATACTAATATTTGGATTTTATTGATCATAGCAATCGTTATGATAGCCTATGTAACACTGCCTAGACTAAAAAAAGCTGCTTAAAGGCTCATCAGTCTTTTTACGTACTTTCCTATTACGTCAAATTCTAAATTTACCTGATCACCTTTTGATAAGGTTTTGAATCCAGTGTGCTCATAAGTGTATGGAATGATCGCAACTGAAAAGGAATCGAGTTTGGAATCTACTACCGTAAGGCTTACTCCATTGATACAAATACTTCCCTTTTCAATAGTTACGTTGTTCAGCTTTGAATCGTATTTAAAACTAAACCTCCATGAACCATCTTTATTGATCACTTCGGTACAAGTAGCCGTTTGATCCACATGGCCTTGTACAATATGTCCGTCCAGACGTGCATTCATTTTCATGGCGCGCTCTATGTTTACTATATCGCCTTCTTGTAGATGGCCTATATTAGTTTTATTTAAAGTTTCCTCAATGGCTGTTACCGTATATTGATTTCCATCAATGGCAACAACGGTAAGACAGACCCCATTATGAGCAACACTCTGATCTATTTTTAATTCTGAAGTTAAATCACAATGCAAACTCAGATGTAAATTTGTATCCTTTTTTTTTAGTTGGACAACTTTTGCGGCACTCTCAATGATTCCTGTAAACATAACTGGTTAAAAAACTTTACTTTTATACTTTCAAAAATAAGGCATAAATAGCGGAATACATGAATAAGGAAGAGAATATCAAAGTAGGTATTACGATAGGGGATCCTAATGGAGTAGGTGGAGAGATTATACTAAAGGCATTTGAGGATCCTAGAATGTTAGAAATGTACACTCCAGTAGTTTTTGCAAGTACAAAACTACTCTCCTTCTATGCAAAAACATTTGATTTGAAAACTAAAATACACGGTATTACCTCTCTAGACGAGGTTGTTCCAGGGAAGTTTAATGTATTGAGGTTGATTAAAGAACCATTTATAGTTAACTGGGGCGAGGTAAGTACTGAGGCAGGTAAGCTGGCTATAAGAAGTTTACAAGCAGCTACTGCTGCTCTTAAAGAGAATAAAATAGACGTATTAGTTACAGCGCCTATCAATAAAGAATCAATTCATTCAGAAGACTTTAAATTTCCAGGACATACCGATTATTTAAATCAAGAACTGGAAGGAGAAAGCTTAATGTTTATGGTTTCTGATGAGTTACGGGTAGGGTTGCTAACAGACCATGTACCGGTAAAAGATGTCCCTTCAATTATTAACGCAAAATTAATTATGACCAAGATAGGAACCATTAAAGAGTCCCTTAAAAAGGATTTTGGAATTAGTAAACCTAGAATAGCCGTTTTAGGAATTAATCCCCACGTAGGAGATAATGGTGTTATAGGGACAGAAGATCAAGATACACTTATTCCTGCTTTAGAGCAATTACGAGAAGATGGGAATATTATTTTTGGCCCTTATGCGGCAGATTCCTTCTTCGGAAACAAAAAATACAGAGAATTTGATGCTGTTTTAGCAAGTTATCACGACCAAGGATTGATACCTTTTAAAACGATAGCCTTTGGTCATGGTGTCAATTATACGGCAGGGCTCAGTCACGTAAGAACAAGTCCCGATCATGGGACAGGCTTTGATATTGCTGGAAAGGGAACCGCAAATCCAGAATCATTTGTCGCTGCAATTCATGCTGCAATTGAAATACATCGAAAGCGTAAAGAGTATGAAACCTTGAATGAAAACCCGTTGAAAAAACTTTCTCGCAAACGAAGGTGATATTAACACTAGGTTTTTAATATCTTTTATTATCTTTGCCCGCTCTTTGAAAGAGTAGGTTTATGGAACTCAAAGCTTTTATTTTATCTTTTGCCGGATTAAAGCAAGGGAAACACCAGTTTAAGTACGAGGTCGATAATACGTTTTTTGAAAATTTTGGATTTGAAGAGTTTAATAGTTCGTCAATAGTAATTGATGCAGAGCTGAATAAAAGAAACACCATCATGGATCTTTTTTTAACAGCTACGGGATCAGTTAATTTAAATTGCGATGTAACTAATGAGCCATTTGATCTAGACATAGATGCTTCTATGGATCTGGTCGTCAAATTTGGAGATACTTTTAATGATGATAATGAAGACTTATTGATCCTTTCACATGGTGACTATGAATTCAATATCGCTCAGTATGTGTATGAAATGCTAGTGCTTTCCATACCTCAAAAGAGAGTTCATCCAGGTGTTGAAGACGGTTCCTTAGAGTCAGACGTTTTAGATAAATTGGACGAGTTAAGCGTTTCAATGCCAGAAGAAAGAAGCAAGAGTAAAGATATAGATCCCAGATGGGACGCATTAAAGAAATTAAAAACGGATAATAATTTATAGCCATGGCGCATCCTAAGAGAAAAATCTCGAAAACGAGAAGAGACAAAAGAAGAACTCACTACAAAGCTACAGTTCCTCAAATTGCTACAGATTCAACAACTGGTGAGGCTCACCTTTATCACAGAGCACACTGGCATGAAGGTAAACTGTACTACCGAGGTAATGTAGTTATAGACAAAACTGAAGTAGCTGAGGCTTAATTCATAATTAGATATTTCGTAGAAAACAATTGCTTTCTATAAGAAATCAAAAAAAATGACACGTTTTTATTAAAAATGTGTCATTTTTTGTGGTTTCTAGAGCTTTTTTATTAGCTTTCCACGCTCTAATTAAACCAGTAGAATCCCCAGTATGAGTAATATCAAAGCGGCGATAACGGCAGTAGGCGCCTATGCTCCAGAGTATAGGCTTACAAATGCTATTTTAGAAACCATGGTCGACACAAACGATGAATGGATCACTTCTCGTACCGGGATTAAAGAACGCCGTATTCTTAAGGATAAGGATAAAGGAACTTCTTATCTCGCTATTCAAGCAGCGCAAGACCTTATTAAGAGTGCAAAGCTAGATGTATCAACTATAGATTTAGTTCTCGTTGCAACAATAACTCCAGATATGCCAGTCGCCTCTACCGCAGCTTATGTCGCTTCAGAAATAGGTGCTGTGAATGCATTTTCTTATGATTTAATGGCAGCATGCTCAGGCTTTCTGTATGGGATGAGTACCGCTAGTAGTTATATAGAATCTGGTCGTTATAAAAAGGTGCTGTTAATAGGGGCAGATAAAATGTCCTCCATTATAAATTACGAAGACCGCGCTACTTGTATCATTTTTGGAGATGGTGCTGGCGCAGTTCTTTTTGAACCTAATTTAGAAGATTATGGATTTGAAGATGAAATCCTGCGTAGTGATGGAATAGGTCGTAACTTTCTTAAAATAGATGCTGGTGGATCTTTGTTACCAGCTTCTCATGAAACCGTAGATAATAAACAACATTACGTCTTTCAAGATGGAAAAAATGTTTTCAAATATGCGGTATCAAATATGGCCGATGTCTCAGAGCAAATTGTTAAACGCAATAACCTCACTAATGAAGACATCACTTGGTTGGTGCCACATCAAGCAAACAAACGCATCATAGATGCAACTGCAAGAAGAATTAATCTTCCTGCAGAAAAGGTGATGATGAATATCCATAAATATGGAAATACGACCAGTGCCACACTACCTCTATTATTAAAAGAATATGAGACTCAGTTGAAAAAAGGAGATCGCTTAGTTTTTGCTGCCTTTGGTGGTGGATTTACTTGGGGATCTATCTTATTAACATGGGCTTACGATAGTTAAACTTAATAACCACTCTTATTTATGGACATTAAAGAAATACAAAACTTAATCAAATTTGTTGCAAAATCTGGAGCAAGTGAGGTGAAATTAGAAATGGATGATATTAAAATCACCATAAGAACAGGAAGTGATGCTGACGTAACTTATGTGTCTCAGGCAGCTCCTATGCAAATGGCTCCAGCTCAACAAGCGGCTCCTGCACAAGCAGCTCCAGCTGCAAGTGAAGCCCCTGCAGCAGCTCCAGTAGAAAGTATGGACAAATACATCACTGTAAAATCTCCTATAATTGGAACATTTTATAGAAAATCTTCTCCAGATAAGCCTTCTTTTGTCGAGATAGGAGATAGTATTAAAGAAGGTGATACCTTATGTATTATCGAAGCTATGAAACTTTTCAACGAGATAGAAAGTGAAGTTTGTGGTACGATAGTAAAAGTGCTTATTGATGATTCTTCCCCGGTAGAATTTGATCAGCCATTATTTTTAGTAGATCCTTCTTAAATAGTAAAAGGATTTTTTATGTCTTAGTGTTGGTTTTGCCTCTGATTTCTTATTGCTTTTGCGAAAGTGAAACAGAAACGAGTTATGCTGATTTTGATGCAGTACTAGAGCAGACTAATGACCAGTACCTTATTAAAAAGAAACATCATGTTTAAAAAAATATTGATAGCAAATCGTGGTGAGATAGCCTTAAGGGTTATACGAACTTGCAAGGAAATGGGAATCAAAACAGTAGCGGTCTATTCTACTGCTGATGCCGAAAGCCTCCACGTAAAATTTGCTGATGAAGCAGTATGCATAGGCCCACCACCTAGCAATCTATCGTACTTAAAAATGTCTAACATTATTAGTGCCGCAGAGATTACAAATGCAGATGCCATACACCCGGGATATGGATTCCTTTCTGAAAATGCAGACTTTTCTCGTATTTGTGAAGAACACCAAATCAAGTTTATAGGCGCTAGTGCTGAGATGATCTCAAAAATGGGAGATAAAGCTACAGCAAAGAAAACTATGAAAGCCGCAGGAGTACCTTGCGTTCCAGGATCTGAGGGTATCATTGCAGATTTTGAAGATTGTATCAAAGTAGCAAAAGAAACTGGTTATCCAGTAATGCTTAAGGCTACTGCTGGTGGCGGTGGTAAAGGGATGCGTGCTGTGTGGAAAGAAGAAGACCTTCAAGACGCGTGGGATAGCGCTCGTAACGAATCTAAAGCAGCCTTCGGTAATGATGATATGTATATGGAGAAACTCATAGAACAGCCACGCCATATAGAAATCCAGATCGTAGGAGATAGCTATGGAACAGCATGCCATTTAAGTGAGCGCGATTGTTCTGTACAAAGACGTCACCAGAAGCTTACAGAAGAAGTGCCTTCTCCTTTTATGACTAAGAAATTACGTAAGGAAATGGGTGAAGCTGCAGTAAAAGCTGCAGAATACATCGCATATGAAGGAGCTGGAACAGTAGAGTTTCTTGTAGATAAGCACCGTAATTTCTACTTTATGGAGATGAACACTCGTATCCAAGTAGAACACCCTATTACAGAGCAAGTAATTGATTTTGACCTTATTAGAGAGCAAATATTAGTTGCTGCGGGAGTAAAAATATCAGGTAAGAATTATGAGCCTTCATTACATTCTATCGAGTGTAGAATAAATGCAGAAGATCCTTATCATGATTTCCGCCCTTCTCCAGGGAAGATCACTACATTACACGCACCTGGTGGTCATGGTGTTCGATTAGATACTCACGTATATGCTGGATATTCTATCCCGCCTAATTATGACTCGATGATTGCAAAGCTGATTACAACGGCAAGAACACGTCAGGAGGCGATTGATAAGATGAAACGTGCGCTGGATGAGTTTGTCATAGAGGGAATTAAAACTACGATTCCTTTTCACAGACAACTTATGGATGAGCCAGATTATGTAGCGGGGAATTATACCACCGCATTTATGGATACTTTTAAAATGAAGCCTTTATCTGAATAAGAAGACCTTCACACATAAAAAAACCTATCTGGTAATTCCAGATAGGTTTTTTTATGCAATTAATCCTCATTTCATGTTTCTGTACTAGCTATTTGAAATATTTTTGAAGAGGAACTGTTTTAAGTAATACCAGTATATTTAAATGCTGTACATATGAAGTTGAAGTTGTTTTTTATTCTGGTGTTTTGCTGCTCAATAGGTGGTGCACAAGAGTATACCAACTTGAAAAAAAAACGTGTTGCTGTTAAGGATTCTATTCCCCTAGATTCTATAAGTATCAATCCAGCTTATTTTAAAGTAGTGGATAAAATAGGTAGGACTATCGACAGTTCTCGTTACAGCGTTAATTTTTCCACTTCTATTTTAACCTTTAAAAATAAAACGGAAATAGGTACAGATTCTATAGATGTCACTTATTTACCATTACCTGATTTTCTTACCAAGTCTTATCAATTCTACGACCCTAGTATTATTCTAGATAATGACAGTAGACAAGAACAATTAGTGGCACTACAGCAACCGACTGCAGTAAATACCTTTATTCCTTTTGATGGTCTGCAAACTTCTGGAAGTATTACCAGAGGTGTACGCGTAGGGAATAATCAAAACAGTGTAGTAGATTCTGAACTGGATTTAAGAATTACAGGAAAACTCAGTGATAAAGTATCACTGAGAGCTTCTATTCAAGATGCAAACGTACCACAAACCCAAAATGGATATTCCCAACGACTGGATGAATTTGATCAAATATTTATAGAACTATACAGTGAAGACTGGAATATAAGAGCAGGAGACGTAGACTTAATACAAGAAAATTACCAATTCAATAACTTTACAAAACGCGTTCAGGGAATTTCTGGACAGGTAAAGTTTAATGGAGACGACTCTTCTGGTTATGCAGGTGCTTCTGGAGCTTTGGTTAGAGGTACTTTTAACATCAGTAGATTTACTGGTCAGGAAGGGAATCAAGGCCCGTATAAGCTCACTGGTCAGAACGAAGAGTTGTTTATACTAGTGGTTTCAGGAAGTGAGCGTGTTTTTGTAAATGGTGTCCCTTTAAAAAGAGGAGAAAATCAAGATTATGTGATCGATTATAATGCCGGGGAAGTGCGTTTTACCCCCACATTTCCTATTACTAGTGAAATGCGTATTTCTATAGAATACCAATATAGTGAGCGTAATTTCACCAGGTTTATAGGTTATGGAACAGGTGGCTTTAAGTCTGACAAATTCCAAATAGATTCTTACATCTACACAGAAACCGATGCAAAAAACCAGCCGCTACAACAAAACCTAAGCGAAGATCAAGTAGCGATTTTGGTAGATGCTGGAGATGACAGAGAACTAGCCATTGCGCCCAGTGCCATAGCAAATGAGTTTTCTGAAAATCAGATTCTTTATCGCAGAGAAGTCGTGAACGGTGAAGAGCGTTTTATTTTTTCTCAAAATAGAACATTACAACTGTTTAACGTGAGATTCAGCTTTTTAGGTGAAAATCAAGGGGATTACCGACTCATTAATGAACAGGCTATTGCAAATATTTATGAATACATTGCACCTATAAATGGCGTGTCCCAAGGAAGTTATGATCCAGTTATCCAATTATTTTCCCCAGAAATTTTAACTATTACTGGAATTAAAGCTAGTTATGAGCCTGCTACAGGCACTAAGATATTTACAGAGCTCGCAGCAAGTAATAAGGATTTAAATAAATTCTCTTCCATTGACGATAATGATAATAAAGGTGTTGCCGTAAAACTCGCCGTACAACAACAATTGCGCAAAAAGGATAGCCTGCAGTCGTTGAATGTAAATTTAAACACAGATTATATTCAAGAAAATTTTAGAAATGTAGAGCGAGTTTATAATATTGAATTTAACAGAGACTGGAATATAGAAACGACTAGGGGGAATCAGCTATTTACCACTTTAGGGCTCAATTATGAGCTGGATTCTACCTTAACTTCATCTTATAAATTGGAGCATTTAGAATTTGACGGATTTTATAAAGGGAACAGGCATGAAATTGCTGCTGCTTATCAAGATAGTTTATGGAAGGCTCGCTTTCGCGGAAGCGTACTAAATACAAAATCTACAGAACAAGAGTCTGAATTTAATAGAGTAAATGTTGATGTGTTAAGGAAAATCAATAACTACTATGTGGGGACGCGATTAGAAAGTGAAAATAATCAGCAACGACTTACCGCTACAGATGAGCTTACTGGGCTATCTCAAAAATTTACTGGTTATGAAATTTATGCAGGACGTGGCGATACGACAACGACTTTTGTAGAGATCGGTTATAGAAATAGGACAAACGACAGTTTAAGAATGGGCAATCTTACTAGAGTAAACAGCTCTAACAACTATTACATTAAGTCACAACCCATTAAAAATGAGTTTAGTAGGTTACGTGTATTTGCCAACTACAGAAAATTAAAAAGCGATCTAGAGGGTTTTTCAGATGAGGTTTCTTTTAATTCAAGAATACAGTATAAACGTAAGATTTATGATGGTAAAATATTGTGGAACACCACTTATGAAACCAATAGCGCGCGTATTCCAAGACAGGATTTTACTTATGTATCTGTAAATCCTGGTCAGGGAACTTTTACATGGATTGATTATAATAACGATGGTATTCAGGACCTCAATGAATTTGAAGTTGCTCAATTTCAAGATCAGGCGAGTTTTGTAAGGATTTTACTGCCTAATCAGGTGTTCTTGCCCACGCACCAAAATAAATTTTCTCAAACGCTGACTTTAAATCCTATCTCTTGGACTGATGAAAAAGGCTATAAAAAGTTTTTTTCTCGATTTTATAACCAGACCAGTTATTTAATTGACCGTATGGTAGCGAGAGAAGGAGAAAATTTTGACTTAAATCCATTTCAAAGCAGCGATAATCAACTGGGATTGAACCTTAGCTTTAGAAACAGTTTGTTCTTTAATAGAGGCAAGCAAAATTTTACTACTAATTACACTTATTTAAGTACGGCAAATGAAAATTTACAAAGTATAGGGAGCATATCTAATGACATAGAAAGTCATCAATTGCGATTTTTACATAAGATTGAGGACACGTGGCTGGTAACCATAAATGCACAATCAGGAATTAACGCGAGCAGTAGTGAAAACTTTACGAATAGAAATTATAAGATTGATGACCTGTTGTTAAAGCCACAGCTATCCTATTTATTTGATAATAGCAATAGGTTAGAAGTCTTTTATCAATATCAGAATAAAGACAATCAACTCAATGAAACGGCCACTTTGAGTCAGCAAAATATAGGTTTAGGCTGGGCATTTAATAAAGCTCAAAAGTTTGCTGTAAATGGGGAGATTAAATATGTAAAAAACGATTTTGAAGGTCAAGCTTTTTCTCCAGTAGGTTTTCAAATGCTGGAAGGATTGCAGCCAGGCACTAATTTTACTTGGAACCTGCTTTTTCAAAAAAACATCACTAAATTTTTAGATTTAAACCTGAGCTATAGTGGTCGTGGAAGTGAAACCGCCAGAACAGTGCATACCGGTAATGTGCAGTTGAAGGCTTTTTTTTAGGGAAATGAAGATACTATTTTCATGATGTATATTTTTAATCGGTAAGTAAGAGTGTCATCAATTTTGAAAAGCGACTTTTTTAAATTTAAAGCTCTATTCCATGATATAATTTTCTTTGAAACACAATTACTTTTAAAGACACTTAGGCTCATAAAATCAACAAAAAACAAGTCATTATTTTCATTTAATCGATAAAAAAGGATTTTAGGTTTGATTTACCAATTGTTTTACTTAATTGTTAAGAGAGAATAACTATCTGATATTAAGATTTTTGCAAAGATATATCTCGAAAAAGAGTGCGTTTCTTGTGTTAAATAATTGCCGCTAGAATGAATTTGGGTGTTTCTACTCATAATATTAATCAAAATTTTAAGTTACTTTTCACTCTATACGATCATCAATTATTAATTCACTAAAATCAACAAGATGAAAAAACAAAAACATCTATTGAAATATTTTTCAATAGGATTACTAACTCTCTCTCTCTCTCTCTCTCTCTCTAGTTAGTTGTGAAGATGAGATAACAAATGACACGATAACTGCCAAATCTGGAGAAGGTGGTGGAGATATGGAATGTGAATTGGAACCTCACGGACTTTATTTTGACAATGGAGTCTCTCCCAGTACTGGTAATAACATGATGCATTTTCCTTCATGGGATTCTTTTGAGTATACAATTGGTCATCTTGATAATCTTGTCGAGCTGCATGAAGATTCTTTTGTTATTCCTAATGATTTGCTTTCTGAGGACGCTTTGAATGATCTTGAGGAATCTTCAGGATTTGAGGAGGATCAGCCACTTATTGATTATGAGAACAGTCATAATTTCTTTTCTTTAAGAGCATTTGCCAGAATTAAAGAAGATAATTGGTTAGATAACTCAGATCAATCAGGGTGGACTTGGGACGATGATCCCGATAATGATTGGCTTATCCATGGAACGGAACAAACAGTATACAATCAATATTATGAAGTTATGATATGTAGCTTTATATTTAAATATATGGAAGGTGGTGTCATTGTAATTGATTCTCAAAATCAAGATGCGTCTAGTATTTTGAATAGTGCAAACAATGGAGTTCCTATTGAAGAGTTGTTGACACAATTTGCAGGTAGTAATGAGAAACCAGGTGGAATAACTGACCATGTAATTTATGACAATTCAGGAGTATGTGTATTCAAAGTTACCGACACTAAAAGATTTATTTTATCTAATCCTCGTTATAGAGTAAAAGGAATACAACACATGAGTGGATATTCTGTTGGTGGTAATGGTTTGAAAGCCTATTTTAAATACAAGTCCATTACTAAAAACTATAAAAAGAAGGGAAGTAAATGGAAAAAAAGAAGAATTAAAAGTTATGCTAAGATTGTTGGAGAAAGACATGATCCATATTTAGGTTGCGGCAGTCCATTAATTGAAGTAGATAAAAGATCCACTATTAAAAAGAGAAGAAGAAGAAAAGTTGTCATTAGAGTGAATCCAGAATCTTACAATAGTCCTTCTCAATTAGGAACTGAAATTCAGAAATTGGAAAGTGTTCATTGGCAACGTGGCGAAACATTTAGATATTATTATGAAAATTAAAAAACAGTTATCACTACTTGCAGTTTTTATAACTGCAAGTAGTTTATCTTTTTCACAAGAAAACAAACCTCATGCTGAAGAATTATTTAATCGCACATCAAATTTAGGAGTGTACTTAAGCCTTAATCAAGATATTTATAACAATAGGCAAAATTCACTGATTACCTTTGAATATCGCAATATAAATAGTCTTGCCTTTGGCGTAGATTATAACTTTTATCAAAAAGGTAAATTTAATTTCAGAACTGGATTTTACATGAAAAACAGTGTTTTAAATGAGTTTATATTAGTCCCACCTGGTCTAAACGGGTTAACTAGGCAATTTGAGCTAGATAGTACTGATGGGCCTAATTGGACGTATCACTTGCCTATTATGGTCGATTATGTTGCAAAAATAAATGAACACATATTCTTTATGCCATCTTTGGGCTATGAAGTAACTCATTATGGATTTACAGAAGGGACTAGTGAAACGAGGCTATCTTTAAATGATCAAATTATTTATAATGGTTTATATACTGAAGTTCAGAAACCATTTACTGGTGGATTTAATTTTGAGCTAGGTGTTGCCGTTGATCTCAAGAATAACTTTTTCATGAAATTCAATGCAAAATATCATAGAAATAATACCAACATTGCTGGAGAAACTATTCAAAGTTTTGATAACGATAGAAATCTAACTGCAGTTAGTGCCAGCACATGGACTGGTCATTATTGGCAATTTGGAATCTCACTCTATCCACCTGCTGGATGGTTAAAAAGCAAATCAAAAAAATAAGTTCATAGGTGCTTAAACAATTAAGAGAATGTTTTCAATCATTTTAATGGATGACAAAAATTAAATTAAATTTATTACTACTTGTAGTTTTTATAATTGCAAGTAGTTTTTCCTACTCTCAAGAAAACAAAAGACATGCAGAAAATTTATTTGATAGAATTTTTCCAGTAGGTTTAAAAATAGGTCTCGATCAATCTGTTTACAAAAATGCACCTAATAGTTTAATCACTTATGAATGGAGAAAAGTAGCTGTTTTAACTTTTGGATTTGACTACAACATATATCAATCTAATACATTTAATTTTAGAATCGGTATATCTGCAAAAAACAACATTTTCAAACGAATTTGCAGTAATACCAGCTGGTTTCAACAATATACCTAGACAAGTAAATTCTGATGAGTTAGATAGTCCTAACTGGACATATCATTTGCCTATAATGGTAGACTATGTGGCTAGAATTAGTGATGAAGTTTATTTTACTATAGGAGTAGGTTATGAATTTGATGTACGTATTAATAATAGTGTTGTTTACAACCATTTTTTTGAAGAAACGCAACAGTCGTTGTTTGGTGGTTACAACTTTGAATTATCTGCTTTCGTAAATTTAAAAAATGATTTTTTTATGCGATTCGGCTACAAATATCATGCTAATAATGCAAATATTGCAGGGTCACGTATAAATGCTATAGATAGTGAGAATAATACAGACGCTGTAAGTGGCCATACATGGACAGGTAACTATAGTGAGCTCTCCATCGTTCTTTATCCACCTATCTATTGGTTTAAAAAGAAGTCTAAGAAATAAAATATGGAGTTGTTTTTACGATAATTAAAAATCCCTTACGATTAATTTTTTAGGGGATTTTTGATTTATTTGAATGAGTAAAGCTATAACTATATCGTTAGAAATCCATCAATAGTAGTTTCAAGATCTTTGTCACTGGGTCTTCTGGCGTTATCATCTATAAGGCGACCATTTTTATCAAACAGCATGTACCTAGGAATGGAGCTCACATTGTTATCTTGAAAAAGTTTTGCTTGAGGATAATTGCGGGCGAGAAAACTATTCTCTATCAAATCAAAGTTTCTAGCAGAGCGTTCCCACTTTCCAGGATCTTGATCTATAGAAATAAATACGAAGGTAACATCCTTGTCTTTATATTTTTCTTGCAGCTTCTCAGAATAAGGCATCATTGCTCTACAGGGACCACACCAGCTTGCCCAAATATCTAGATAAACGACTTTCCCTTTATGAGCTGCTAGGATTTGATCGAGGTTGTAATAATTGTCTTCAAAATCAGTTAAATGTACCGAGTCGTTGCTAGAGATATTAGCGTTGGCAAATTTCAGGATTGGTTTTTTTTCAGGAGTTTTTTCTCCACAACTGGTCATTAAAATGGCAGCAAGTATGATAACTAGGTTTCTCATGGTTTTATTTTTCAAATTATTTTTGATCGCTTTTGGCGTTTTTTATTTAGTGCAATTCTTAGATAAGTTCAGCACAGCTAAATTCGGTATATTTCTATTTTAAAGAAATCTTGCCCTTTAGTCATCGCACTGAGCTTGTCGAAGTAGTTGGTTTTTTTGTTATTATTTTATTTCAAAACCTAGCTGGCAGACGGAAGTCTGCCGCTGTGATTTTATGGGGTCGCCTGCGGCGTTTTTTTTATTTAGCGGAATGAATTCCGCTTTTTTTTTGTCAATGAATTCAAAAATTCCTCATTTCTCATTCCACATGTCTATTGCCTCTTTAAGCAAACAAATACCTCACTAAATCTTCAATTTTTGAGAAGGCTTGCACTTCTGTTCCTACATTTTTAAAACTTTGTTTTCCTGGAGCGATAAACACTTTTTCAAAACCTAGTTTTGCGACCTCATTCACACGTTGTTCCATGCGGCTTACTGGTCTTATTTCTCCTCCTAAACCTACTTCTGCACTGAAGCAGTGTTGTGAAGATAGCTCTATGTCAAAATTAGAAGAAAGAATAGCAGCTACTACGGCAAGGTCTATAGCTGGATCATCCACAGTGATTCCTCCTGTAATATTGAGAAAAACATCTTTTTGACCTAATTTAAAACCGGCCCTTTTTTCAAGAACCGCAAGAATCATATTTAATCTCTTCAAATTGTAACCAGTCGCACTGCGTTGAGGAGTTCCATAAACTGCCGTACTCACTAATGCTTGCACTTCTATCATAAGTGGTCGCATTCCTTCCATGGTAGCGGCGATTGCCGTACCACTTAAGGTAGCGCCACGTTGTGAGATTAAAATTTCACTAGGGTTGACTACTTCTCTAAGTCCGTGACCGAGCATTTCATAAATACCTATTTCATGGGTGCTTCCAAAACGATTCTTTAGGGCTCTCAAAATCCTATACGTATGATTGCGATCTCCTTCAAATTGAAGCACCGTATCCACCATGTGTTCCAAAATTTTTGGTCCAGCAATATTTCCGTCTTTGGTAATATGACCTATTAGAAGTACGGGTGTGTTGGTTTCTTTAGCAAATTTGATGAGTTCACTGGTACATTCTCTAATTTGTGAAACACTACCTGGAGAACTTTCAATATGATCTGTTTGTAGAGTTTGAATAGAGTCAATAATCAATACATCTGGCTCTACTTCAGTGATTTGTCTAAAGATATTTTGCGTCTTGGTTTCGGTAAGAATATAGCAGTTCACTGCTTCATTTTTAATACGGTCAGCACGCATTTTGATTTGCTGCGCACTTTCTTCTCCAGATACATAAAGTGTTTTGTAGGGCAAATTGAGACATACTTGTAGCAATAAAGTGGATTTTCCTATCCCAGGTTCTCCACCTAGAAGGGTGATCGATCCAGGGACTAATCCACCACCTAGAACTCTATTAAATTCTGCATTTGTAGTGTCCATTCTAGGACTTTCGGCGGCATCAATTTTGGAAATCAATTGTGGCTGAGGGGCTCGCTTTCGCGAAAGCGGAACATCTACAACATTACTTTCCCAAGATTTTTTAGTTTCTTTTTGAACGATCTCTTCCACCAGAGTGTTCCATTCTTTACAGGTCGAACACTGTCCTTGCCACTTAGAATGTTGGGCGCCACAATTTTGGCAAAACCAAGTCGTTTTTACTTTGGCCATTTACTCTTTTTCTTTTATTTGAAGCAGTTCTATTTTATCGAGCACATCATCTTTATTGATTCCTGCGGCGGGTTCCAGCCCATAAGCAATATTAAATGCTTTGATAGCTCTAGAAGGTCTTCCTAGACCTTCGTAGCCTAAACCTTCTATAAAACTCCCATAAAGCAGGTCTGGGTATTCCTTGTCAGCAAGAACACCTATATCAATGAGTTGATCCCAATCCTTTTTAGAGGCTACATAATTGGAAATAGTAACAAGATCTACGAGACGTAATTTCATATCTACGCCATAGACTTCTTTGATCATGCGGTACTTTTCTAAAATGCGATCTATTACTCGCACCATGCCTTTTTTATTTTCCTGACCTTCAAACTTCACCTCTTCAGCCAGGTCTTCATTCAGCAGTTTTTCCTCGTCTATGAGTTGGTATTCTTTGAAAATAAACTCGAGTCCGCGAGGAATAGCATGAGCGGCAACAGTATACTTATTAGAGCCTTTTATGGTTTCGTGTTTAAGGTGTAAATTTTTCTTAGTATCAAATAAGGAGTCGGTTTCTTTTGTGATGAGCTCACTTTGCAAATTGTCCTTCTCTGGAGTGGCCACATAGAAATAGTTGTATTCTTCTAGCTGACTTATTTTATTGATCAAGTTTTCTTGAATCAGTGTTGAATATTCTGGGGCAATTTGAATAAATGCGTTTATCGGTATTTTTTTACGCATGAGGTAGAAACTGGCAAGATTTGCGGTGATGTCTTTTCCTACTATTACGGTAAATGGCGCTACTCGATATTCATCCATCATGGTCTGTCTTATTTCCATAACAAAGTCCATAAATTGGAGTGATTGAGGTTCTGGAAAACCAGACTCTCGATTGATTTGGGTTTCATCATAACGACTTTCTCTCTGGTTGATACCTACCACAAAAGATTCTGGCATTTGATCCCAATAAGAAAGGTAATCTACTGTTCCTGCAACTGGTTCAAAAAGAAAGTCTCCATCGAGAACAATCACTAAGGGATAGGTTTTTTCAGGATTGGCAGCATAATTACGAGGTTTTAAGATCTTTACATTGCGTTCTTCCCCCAAAACATCACTAGGAAAAGCTCTATATAAAGCTTGAGAAATTGCCAATTGACTTACAAAGAAAGTCACTACGAGCACTATAAAGTTTTTCATCAAACAAAAATTACGAAGCGGAATTTACAATTATTTACTTGAAAGACTGCCTTTCACAGATAATAATAGAAGAGATATGGAGCCATAAACTAAAACTAGAATGGTTTGAGACAACCATAAAATCCATCCAAAAGAGGTTCCTAAAGGTTCTGAAACACCAAAAACCAACAGCACCTGAGCTATAAAATAGGGGTAAGCACCAAAACCGCCATTTGTGAAGGCTACAGCAAAGCTACCAGCCACAAAAGCACATAGAATGGCACTTATGGGTATAGTGGCTATTCCAGGTATAGCAAAAATACTAACGTAAAACATGAGTAAATACATGCCCCAAATAAATAAGGTATGTAGGAAGTACCACCATTTTTTCTTCATGGTCCAGATGGTCATAAACCCTTCTTTCATGCCTAGGATAAAACTTTTTAGTCTATTAAATAGCTGCATACGTCTCGATATGAAAACGATCAAAATAACTAATACCAGAAATATACCAGAATAGAGCAAGATTTTTGACGGTTCTGCTTTCGCGAAAGCGGAATCTAAACGAGCTTTAAAGAAGTTAATAATGGCATCACCAGCAGTAAAAATAGCGACCGCTGTAATTATTAAAAGGACCATAAGGTCGAGCACGCGCTCTGCAATAATAGTTCCAATTGCTTTATCCATAGGCACCTGATCGGAGCGATTAACAATAGCAGCTCTTGAAATTTCACCACTGCGAGGAATGATAAGATTCATGGCGTAGCCAGCTCCTATTGCCATAACATTAGTTATAAATTTAGGTGTTGCGCCCAAAGTTTCCAGCATATAGTTCCATCTCCATGCTCTAGATAGATGACTTAAAAAAGCAAAAATTACAGAGAGAATGATCCATGCATAGTCTGCATCGAGGAGATAAGAATAAATTTTATCTCGCTCTAGATCTGTAAACTGGTTGTAGGAATAATAAATGAGAAAAAAGCCTAAGAATAATGGGAGAGCAATCTTTAATATTTTGAAGAGAGTTTTTTTCACTACTTAAGAAAGCCTGTTGTCCTCTTCATTAGGAAAAAGAAGGGTAGGTTTAAATTTTTTGGCTTCTTCCATAGTCATTTGAGCATAACAAATAAGTATGAGTACGTCTCCTTTAGAAACCATTCTAGCAGCTGCACCGTTAAGGGTAATTTCTCCGCTACCTCGCGGGCCAGGAATAGCATAGGTTTCCAGTCGATTGCCGTTATTATTATTAACGATTTGTACTTTTTCACCTTCTACAATGTTTGCACCGTCCATTAGATCTTCATCAATAGTAATGCTTCCTATATAATTAAGGTCTGCGCCGGTTACTTTAACTCGGTGAATTTTTGATTTTACAACTGTAATTAACATACTGCAAAGATACGATTTGTAATAAATAAAATAAGATTGTTTTAAAACGGTAATTTTGAAATAATTCTTTGTCAGTATTCAGTTGTTACTTATTTTTATTATAGTAAATGAATACAAATCATGCGAAAATTTATTTCCTTATTTCCCTATTTCTAGGATTAACATCTTGAGATAAAGTTGATGATAACACGCTAGACAATGGTTCAATTGAAAATAATATCACAACTTAAAAATCAATAACATCTGTTAATGATGATTATGAGGGATATAGGCAGATGATACTGGGAGAATCACTTAATAACCTATATGAAATCGATTTCATGCGTGCAACAATCAATTATTTAAACCAAAAGGTAGCTGACAGTCCAGTTTGAGATTTAACTAGTGTACCCACGCATTATTATATTAAAATAACAGCAGTAAACGATCAAGATTTACAGTTTCTAGATGATCTAGATAAATCTGACGATATCGATGCGCCTGTGTTACCTGAATATCCGTTAGATCGAGAAATAATACAAGAAGGCGATTATTATAGAGAAGCATCTTCTGAGGATATACGTTTTAATCATCCAGTTTTTACAGTCATACCTGTTAACTATCAATTTTCAAATCCCTTATATTATGAAATTCTAGCAGAGATATAAGAGCCCACAAATGAAGAATATTTCTTAGAAATAGTTTCTTTATTTAGTACAGGTTGGTATAATGATTTAAGTGCTGAATTTGATGAAGATATTACAGATGAAGACCTAGATGATCTTATATACTTTCTTAATCATCCAGAAGAATTAGAAGATCAAAATGCTGGCGATTTTTAACCCAAAATTTTTAGAAGTATAGGACGATGGATAAGAAGAGCTTTTACAAGACCAGCAAAGTACACCCCTGAAGGTAACATAAATTTTGAAAATACTAATTCAAATCCCAGTGCTTTACAACCATTTATGCGGGCAAAAATCAGTATAGGAAGAAACTTTTTCTGGACTAATACCTATACAGACATCAATGGGGCTTTTAGAGCGTCTAAAGACTATAGAGAAATGGTATTAGTCAGGTCTAAATTTAGAAGTGCTGCTGCTACTATTAGAAAATCTTGGAACGAAGTAATAGGAGTAGGTGTCTCTGACCACGTAATGACTGTGACTAGAGGAAGTAATGATAGAACAAGAACTATTTTATACGATTCAAGAAGGCATTTCTGGATAAAGGCTACTTCTCATAATGGAATAGCTTTATATAATGATTATTGTTTAAGAAATGGTATCTCAGAGACGGTTAGAAATGCAAACGTATGGGCATGGTCATATGGAAATAATGCTTCTGCGCCTATGCTGTATACTTATTCTCAGCTTGCGCTAATAACACAGCTTGCCAATATTGGTCAAGCAAATGTGTGGTAAAATTTGACCTTAACTTTAACTGGAATTGGCATTAATTTAGTCCCTTTCTGCTTGCGACCAGATATTACTTTCCGTGGACTGGAAGATAAGCCCATAAGTAATTCCAATTCCATAAACAGTACCATACGAATACATCAAGTTGTTTTTCATGAATCTGGACATTTTTCTCATGCGAAAAAAGGAAATGCATTGTATTGGGAAAAAAATGCAGCTGCAATAATTTCTAACTCTATCGCTACTACTATCATTAGTTTACAAGGCGGAGACTCTTATAGAGATAGCTCTCAACCTTCTTATCAAGCGGCAGATAGAATTAGTGTAGTTGAAGGATGGGGAAATTTTACAGAATATAAAGTCACATCAGAGATTTATGGTGGTGCCTATTTGAATAATGCCTTTGTTACTGAAGTTGGGTTTAATACTATCAATAGACATGGAAAAATTTGATATGTTTCAACGACCTATGAGTGCTAATCGATCTGATACAAGAAGTTGGTTTCTACATGGTTTGATGTGGGACTTATTGGATAATAGAAATGAAATCCCTTCCTCTATATCAACTGTTTTTTCAGAATTAAGAAGTGGTGATGACTTGAATAGAGAAAATTTTATAATAGATAACTGCGATATATCAAATGCTGGTAATGTATTTAATCTTGCGCCAGTTTTTGACGCATTGGATGGAGATATAGAAAATGGTTGTGAATTATATGAGCGATTGAAGTCTCAACACCCTAGTGATATAATGGCTCTCCATGAGTTATTTTCATTTTATGGAATTAATTGTTTTGAATAAATTTAATTAACTGGAATCAAAAATAAATGATGAACAAAATGAAAAACTATGTTACAATAATTTGTTCATGTATTTCATTAAATAGCCGTATACCTTTAGATTAAGATTGTAATGATGGAGAAATTTTCGTTGAAGGATTAGTGAGCATCACACCCGTTTAGTCTCCATCTTTATTGAATGACACTTTAACAATTTCTTGTAATATTCCGTCCCGTAAACATTTTTATGGTGATGAACGAGATGTTTTTTCAGAAACCTCAAACTCTAGGGCAAGGTGGTCATTTAGAAGTGGTTCAGAGTTAATAGGTGACCAAGAGCTAATTGTAAGAAAGGGTGAACTTGACGGCCCATTTTTTGTTGACGTGTACGATCCAATTTGTGATTGTTATGAATTTGAAGCTGACCTAATTTTGAGCGAGGTCGATACGTACAACATATTTATAGGCAATGTTTTCGATTTTATAGGCGAGAATTGTGATAGGTTTTTCATAGAAAGTAATTTTCCATGGATAAATGAGGCAGGTATATTAGAATTTGAGGTGGAGCCTTAAAATTTAAAGATCACTAAGTTTTAAGTTATCAATAAGCCGCACACCTTCTAGATGTGCAACTATAAAAGCCCTATAATGATGCTTCTTATATTTGCGAGTTACAGGATTTAAGGTTTCCTCGCTAGCAATGGTAAAATATTCTAGCTCAAAATCAGGCTCTTTTTTAAACAGCTCCTCTACTAGTTTTTGAGTATTTTTTATACTGTGGTGTTTGAAATATTTTTTTGCCAGCTGCAAGGTGGCATAAATAAATTGGGCTTTTTCACGAGCTTTGGGAGATAAGCGTTCATTTCTTGAACTCATTGCCAGGCCATGTGGTTCTCTTTCTATGGGGCAGCCTATAACCTCAATATTTAATTGAAGTTTTTCAACGAGTTTATTTACAATCTGCAATTGCTGAAAGTCTTTTTCTCCAAAGAAAGCTTTATCTGGTTGTACCACCGCAAATAGAAACTCGAGAATAGTCCCTACACCATCAAAATGTCCTGGTCTATTTTTCCCTTCCATTACATTTTCTAAACCGTCATAGTGATATGTTTTTGCGACAGTTTGTTTTCCATAAACATCTTTCACTTCAGGGGCATAGACGGTTAGTTTATGGGTGTTTATATGTTTCTTGATAAGTGCGACGTCGTTATTTACCGTTCGCGGATACTTTTCCAGATCTTTTTTATTATCAAATTGTGTAGGATTTACAAAAATAGATACGACCAGGTGATCACATTGGGAAATAGCTTCCTTCATTAAAGAGATGTGGCCATTGTGTAGAGCACCCATAGTTGGGACAAAGCTTATGGTTTCAGAGCTTTTAACCTTTTTTTTAAGATGTTCGACAAGTAATTTATGAGATTTAAAAATCATAACAATCTGAATATGGTAAGGCCTACAAACATAAGGTTTACAAAGCAAAGTGCAAGAAATTGCTTATTTTTGCAACTTGCTTAAAGTTAGGCATCAATAAATCTATCTATGAAGGAAAAAAGAGTTTTATACGTATCATCTGAAGTTATACCCTATTTACCTGAGACTGAGGCCTCCTCCATGTCTTATTTTGCTCCTAAAATGGTAAATGATCGCGGTGGCCAAATACGTATTTTCATGCCGAGATTTGGAAATATTAATGAGAGAAGACATCAACTACACGAGGTGATACGCCTTAGTGGAATGAATTTAATTATCAATGATTTAGACATGCCGCTTATCATTAAAGTAGCGTCAATCCCCAAGGAACGTATGCAAGTATATTTCATCGATAATGAAGATTATTTCAAAAGAAAAGCTACATTAACAGATGAAGATGGAAACCTTTTCCCAGATAATGACGAGCGTGCCATTTTCTTTGCAAAAGGAGTAATTGAAACAGTCAAAAAATTAAATTGGGCACCAGACATTATTCATGTCCATGGATGGTTAGCTAGCTTGCTTCCATTGTACCTTAAAAACTATTATGGGAACGATCCATTATTTGAGGAAAGTAAAATAGTGACCTCTATTTATAATCAATCCTTTGAAGGAGCGTTAGATGATGAGATGATTGAGAAACTTCAATATGATGCATTAGAAGACGAGGCTTTAGAAGAGTTCCATGACCCTACCTATATTAATTTGATGAAAAGCGCTGTTAAATACAGTGATGCTATTATTAAAGGTAGTGAGGAGCTAGATCCAGAAATTGATCAATATATCGATGCGCAGGAAAATAAGCCTATCTTAAAATACTATGCCCCAGAAGAATTTGCTGATGCATATGAGGAGTTCTACCTTGATCAAGTTTTAAACGAAAAAGAAGAAGCTCAAGAAAAATGAAAAAAATGTTATGTAATGCTGCGATAGTAATCGCGGTAGTTTTAGGAGTGGTGTCCTGTGAAAATGAATTAACTCCTTTGGGAGCTAACTTTTTAGGAGATGATCCTGCAAATGTTATTAAAGAGGCTGAGTTTGATGTGAAGGCGTACAGCGTTCCTGTGAATACCGTCCAAACGAATAACTTTAATTCGACACCTTTTGGAGTGTATGATGATCCAGCTTACGGAAGAACAACCTATTCGTTTGTGGCTCAAATAAATCCAAATTTTACTAGTCCGTCTTTTGGACAAAACAAGGTGGTAGAAGAAGTTATTTTAGAAGTACCTTATTATTCAGTACTAACAGGTATTAACGGCGAAGAAAGAGAGTACCGAATCGATTCTCTATACGGTATAGGGCCAACTCATTTTCAGATCTATAGAAACAATTACTTTTTGAGTGGTTTTGATGACCAAGACATAACTCAAAATGCAATTTATTATTCGGATTTTGAAAGTGTTATAGACATGAATCGAGGAGATTTAATTTATGAGAACACTTTATTCCTTCCAGATAATCAAGAGATTGATCTTTTTGAGACTAATGATGAAGGCGAGTTAACGGTTTCAGAGAGACTAACTCCTAGGCTTAGAATTTCTCTACCTGTAGATTATTGGGAAACAGTAATTGTGGATCAGGAAGGAAGTGCTAATCTGGAAAGTATTAGTAATTTTCAAAACTATTTTAGAGGTTTGTATTTTAAGATTGCTGGAGCGCCAAGTTCTTCTAACCTCGTTCATTTAGATTTGAATAATGCCAAAATCGATATTAAAATTAACTCTGATTTCCCTGATTTAAGTGATTTTGACGATGATGGGGATACTACAGAATTAAATAATATCACGTCAAATTTTCGTTTAAACTTTAATGGTAATAAGGTAGTTTTTGTAAAGAACGACTTTAGCGCAAGCGTTCAAAGCGACATGGCAGATTCTAACGATCCTATAAATGGAGCAGAAAATATTTATTTAAAAGGGGGTCCTGGATCAATAGCTGTCTTAGAGTTGTTTGGTCAGGCGACAAATGGATCAAATGGTGAGGCACCAGCGCTTACGGAGGCTATAGAAAACGATTGGTTGATTAATGATGCCTATATAGAATTTTACGTGAACAGATCTATTGTTGCGGCTAGCGCTAAGGATCCAGAGCGTATCTTGATCTATGATTATGATACCAAGAGACTGCTATCAGATTACGCGATTGGTGGTTCTAATGGGCTTGATAGCAACTTGTCTCACTTAGGTAGGTTGGAAAGAATTGATCCTGATGATACTTCTACTGATCGTATTAAATATAGAATAAGACTCACGCAACATTTAAGCAATATTATACAAGGTAATATTGAAAACAATAGATTGGCAATTGTAGTTAGTCAAAATGTGTCAATAGTAGGAAATAATCGAGTGTTGAATACAGTAAACCCTAATCCAGATCTAGAATCTATACCGATTAGCGCCGCTATATCTCATGAAGGAACAGTACTTTACGGAAATCTTGCCCAGGGAAACCTTGTTCAGCAAACTGTAAACGGAGAGGCTATACCTAAAAAACCTATGTTAAAGGTTTTTTATTCTGAAACAATCAACTAAAATAAATTAATTATGTGCGGAATTGTAGGCTACATAGGGCATCGACAGGCATATCCAATAGTTTTAAATGGTCTTAAAAGGCTAGAATACAGAGGCTATGACAGTGCTGGAATTGCTATTTATGATGGGAAAAAACTTAATTTTTCCAAAACAAAAGGGAAAGTAGCTGACTTAGAATCAAAGCTTGAAGCTGAAATTTCTACAGTAGGAACTATTGCAATAGGTCATACCAGATGGGCAACTCATGGGGTACCTAATGATGTAAACTCGCATCCTCACTTTTCAAATAATGGTGATCTAGTGATCATCCATAATGGTATTATAGAAAATTATGAGCCGTTAAAACAAGAGTTGAAAAACCGAGGTTATACCTTTCAATCAGATACAGACACAGAGGTGCTGGTTAACCTGATAGAAGATGCGCAAACTAAAGAGAATGTCAAGTTAGGAAAAGCAGTTCAAATAGCGCTTAATCAAACAATAGGCGCTTATGCAATTGCCGTTTTTGATCGTAAAAAACCTAACGAAATTGTGGTAGCCCGATTGGGCTCTCCTCTTGCTATAGGTGTAGGGGAAAATGAGTATTTTATTGCAAGTGATGCAAGTCCATTTTTAGAATTCACTAAAAATGCAATCTATTTGGAAGACGGTGAGATGGCAGTAGTACGCACTCACAAGGATGTGAAGATTAGAAAAATTAAAGACGATTCTTTGGTAGCTCCTTATATTCAAGAATTGCAAATGAACTTGGAGCAAATAGAAAAAGGTGGTTACGAGCACTTTATGCTGAAAGAGATTTACGAGCAGCCGCAAGCCATTAAAGATACATTCAGAGGGCGTATGTTAGTTGATCAAGGCTTGATAAAAATGGCTGGAATCGATGATCATATCGATAAATTTATCAATGCAAAACGTATAGTAATAGTTGCCTGTGGGACTTCGTGGCATGCAGGCTTAGTAGCTGAATATATTTTTGAAGAACTAGCGCGTGTACCTGTTGAGGTAGAGTATGCTTCCGAGTTTAGATACCGCAATCCTGTAATAGACAAAGATGACGTTATAATTGCCATTTCTCAGTCAGGAGAAACAGCAGATACTATGGCAGCAATTAAACTTGCCAAAGCAAATGGGGCTTTTGTTTTTGGAGTTTGTAACGTTGTAGGTAGTTCTATTTCTAGAGAGACTCATGCTGGAGCCTATACTCATGCCGGTCCAGAAATAGGAGTGGCCTCAACAAAAGCATTTACTACTCAAATTACAGTGCTTACCTTAATTGCTTTACAGATCGCTAAGAAAAAAGGTAAGATCTCTACCAGTGAATTTCACAATTACTTACAGGAATTAGCTTCCATACCAGATAAAGTTGCTGAAGCATTAACTTCAAATGATCATATTGAGAAGATTGCAGAAATTTATAAAGATTCTAAAAACTGCCTTTATCTAGGTCGTGGTTTCAATTTTCCAGTAGCTTTAGAAGGAGCATTAAAACTTAAAGAAATCAGCTATATTCATGCCGAAGGTTATCCAGCCGCAGAAATGAAACACGGTCCGATTGCGCTTATTGATGAGCAAATGCCAGTGGTCGTAATTGCTACTAAAAAGGGACATTATGAAAAAGTGGTCAGTAATATACAAGAGATTAAATCCCGTAGCGGTAAGATTATAGGTATTGTTACTAAAGGCGACGTGGATGTGAGAAACCTCGCAGATCACGTGATAGAAGTGCCAGAAACTATTGAGTTTATGACGCCTTTATTAACTACTATTCCCTTACAGTTGCTCTCTTACCATATCGCTGTTAAGCTTGGTAAAAATGTGGATCAACCCCGTAACTTAGCTAAAAGTGTTACCGTAGAATAAAACCATTAAGTTTATATTATTATAGAGCTGCTTCCTATGGAAGCGGCTTTTTTGTTTAGGCACTAACTGCTATGGACATCGCTCAAGGCAAAAGCAGAAGCTAGCATTACAACAGCTACAATGAACCTCTGTCCATTAGAAACGGGGAGGAGAAGCTTCGTGCGAGTTACGCAAGAAAAAAATTGAAAAACACCATGTTTTTATAAATAGGAATGCAGTATCTTTGCGCGACGAAAAACAGCCGCTAAAAGCTGTATCTTTTTAAGTTTTAAAACATTATATAAATGTCTCAAATTACAGGTAGCGTTTCACAAATCATCGGACCGGTGGTAGATGTAACATTTGACAGTGCAGAAGGCGCACTTCCTAAAATTTATGATTCACTAGAAATCACAAAGAAAGATGGTTCTTTACTAGTACTTGAAGTACAATCTCACATCGGTGAGAGCGCAGTAAGAACTATCGCAATGGATTCTACAGATGGGCTTAGTCGCGGTACCGTGGTTCTTGCTACTGGTAATCCTATCAAGATGCCTGTAGGTGCTGATGTTTACGGCCGTCTATTTAATGTGATCGGTGATGCCATTGATGGTTTAGGGAATCTTCCTAAAACAGGAAAAGATGGACTTTCTATTCATAGAGATGCACCGGCATTTGAAGATCTTTCTACTTCTACGGAAGTGCTTTTTACTGGTATCAAGGTAATTGATCTTATCGAGCCTTATGTAAAAGGTGGTAAGATTGGACTTTTCGGCGGTGCAGGAGTTGGTAAAACAGTTTTGATTCAAGAATTGATTAATAACATTGCAAAAGGTCACGGTGGACTTTCCGTATTTGCTGGAGTTGGTGAGCGTACACGTGAAGGAAATGACCTTTTACGTGAGATGTTAGAATCTGGAATTATCAAGTATGGTGATGACTTCATGCATTCTATGGAAGAAGGCGGTTGGGATCTTCAAAAGGTTGATAAAGCCGGAATGAGAGAATCAAAAGCAACATTTGTATTTGGACAGATGAATGAGCCACCAGGAGCACGTGCTCGTGTAGCTCTTTCAGGTCTTACAATTGCAGAATATTTCCGTGATGGGGCTGGAGAAGGACAAGGAAAAGATGTTCTTTTCTTTGTAGATAATATCTTCCGTTTTACACAGGCAGGCTCTGAGGTATCGGCTCTTTTAGGTCGTATGCCGTCTGCAGTAGGATACCAACCTACGCTTGCAACAGAAATGGGTGCGATGCAGGAAAGAATTACTTCTACTAAAAAAGGATCTATTACATCTGTACAAGCGGTTTACGTACCTGCAGATGATTTAACCGATCCAGCACCAGCAACTACATTTGCTCACCTTGATGCAACTACAGTACTTTCTCGTAAGATTGCAGAGCTAGGTATTTACCCAGCAGTAGATCCTCTAGATTCTACATCTCGTATTCTAGCAGCAGACGTATTAGGTAATGAGCATTATGATTGTGCAACTCGTGTAAAAGAGTTACTACAGCGTTATAAAGAATTACAAGATATTATTGCCATATTAGGTATGGAAGAATTATCTGAAGAAGATAAAATGGCGGTAGGTCGTGCACGCCGTGTGCAACGTTTCCTATCCCAACCATTTTTCGTGGCAGAGCAGTTTACTGGTCTTAAAGGTGTGTTAGTTGATATTAAGGATACGATCAAAGGATTTAACATGATTATGGATGGTGAGTTAGATCACCTTCCAGAAAGTGCATTTAACCTTAAAGGTACTATCGAAGAAGCAATTGAAGCAGGAGAAAAAATGCTTGCTGAAGCATAATCAAGTTAGGAGTTAGGAGTTCAGAGTTGTAATTAACTCTAGACTCCTAATTCTAAACTCATAACTATACAAAGATGATTTTAGAAATAGTTACACCAGAGATGACCCTTTTTAAAGGTGAGGTAGAATCAGTTTCTGTACCTGGGATTAACGGTCAGTTTCAGATGCTAGATAATCATGCGCCTGTGGTATCCCTGCTTGCTAAGGGAGCTATTAGGATTTTTGGAAGTGTACAACTTGAAGAATCGGTCGCTGATTTGTTTACCAAAGCAGACGGCACTACTAATTTTGCCATTACTGGCGGAGTTCTAGAAATGAAAGATAACAAAGCGATTGTTTTAGCAGACTAAAGCAAGACTTGTTTTAAAAACAGTAGGAAAGCCTTTATCATTTTGATAGAGGTTTTTTTTATGATAGCAAGCTGCTCTACCTAGCCGAAATCCGGCTCGCTTATTTCAGGACCATACAAGGAGTTGAAAGTAAAAAGCTAGCCTCTACAGTCATAAGCCCTGATCACATGAAAACTTCCTATCAGGGACTAGGCTCCCTTATCTTTCTTAGTATTCAATAAAAAATCCTTTAAAGCGAGCTCCAAAGGATTTAATTATTTAAAATAGTCGGTCTTATGGAGAACGACTCTACAGAGTGGAGTTGCTTTTATTTCAACAACTTAATCGCAGATTCATTACCATTGGTCATAGCGAGTTGAAGGGCTGTTTTTCCGTCAACTTGAACAGACTTATCAGCTCCTGCATCTAATAGTTGAGCCACTAAATCAGTACGACCCATTTTTGCGGCCCACATTAAGGGAGTGTTATCATCACATGCTATGTTGACATCTACTTCAGCTTCTGTGATAAGGTATAAGGCAACATCAGAGCTTTCCATTTGAATAGCTAGTTGTAAAAGTGTTGCTTTCCTTGTGCCGGCTTGTAGGCATTCGTTTTTGTTGGTGTCGTTAACTAAAACTTTAAGATCTCTAGGGCTATCGTTCTTAAGAGCAATAGTCATGTCTTTAGTTAGGTCTTGAGCGCTTACCGTTCCTGCTAGGATAAGAGCGAGAATAAAAAGAACTTTTTTCATCATTGTTAGGTTTTAAGAGTTGCTAAGATAACACTATCGTTTCAAACCTTTTAGCAGTTTTATAATTGATTTCATATGGATACCGCTTTCGCGAAAGAGGAACATATCACCTAGCGCCAAAGATTATTTAATTTTTCAAGATTATTTTCTGTATTCTAATATATCCCCAGGCTGGCATTCCAGGGCTTCACAAATAGCTTCAAGAGTAGAAAATCGCACCGCTTTTGCTTTTCCCGTTTTCAAAATAGAAAGATTTGCAGTGGTGATTCCTACCAGATCTGCTAGTTCATTGCTTTTCATGCCTTTTTGTGCCAGTACTATGTCTAGGTTGATGTATATGGACATGGTTTATATGGTTAAGTCGTTTTCTTGTTTTAAATCAGCTCCTTTTTTTGCCATGTCTATATACAAATAAGAGATGATGGAGACAAAACCATGAATAATTATAAACATTACTGACTCTTCTATTTTAAAATATCCTCGAGAAATAGTTGAGGCTATAGCAGCTATAAAAGCTATAAGTAAGGCCGCTAGATTCAAATAGAAAAACCGGCATAAATCTCTGATTGCTTTTTCATGAAATAGAGAGTCCGCAATAAAAACTTTAAAAAATCGGTGCATCAGGTAAAAGTAAAAGCTAAAAAACGGAAATATAGCAATCATTATAATGGCTCTGGGCTGGAATATCATGCTAATTTCAATATCAGGTGCCACAACGCTGATCATTTCTTTTCCTTTGAGCATACTTATTTCTACAAAAGGAATATCCCATCCTAGATAAAATTCAAAAAAGCCTAAAGAGCAGCAGATGACGAAGAAAATAGACCATATCGTAAAGCAGTAAAAAAATATTTTTGAGAACCAGTAAAGTATGTATTTCATAATTATATAGTTAAGTCGTTTTCTTGTTGAATTTTAATAGACTGGTTGATGATCTTAGATATGATAATTAAGAAGATTCCAAAGGCAATAATGACTAGAAAAGAATCAAATGAAAAACCCAAGTCAATAGAAACGTTCTTCATTGAAATCGCATTTGATTTTACAACAGCCATTGTAGCGTATTTGTAAATTAAGGAAGGTATTTTAGTAATCAATGATCCGATAACACAAAAAAGGCCTGCTCGATAAAAATGTTTTTCTATTTCTACATCGATAAATCGATACGGCGAAATTCTATAAGACACTTTTCTTAAATGATACACCATCGCTAGGAACATCCAGTAACCCATAACTGAAAGCGCTAACACCACATAAAATGTCCAATGAACATTGTATAGGTCAACTCCAAAATTGTCAAAGCCCGTCTCGTAATTATCCACAAAAACAAAAAATGCTACAGGGCCCAAAACGGCTGATATCCACGTAAAAAAGTAGACCAAAGTCATAATAGCTCTAAGCATACTTAACCAACTTATTTTCATAATTATTATCGTTTATCGATGACAAACATACTATATACTTATTGATAAACAATAATAAATTATCGAAAAAGAATAATAAAAATATGTTATATACGGATGTTGAGATAGTTGCACTTTTGAAATTTAAGGTGAAATCGACAGGGGCTCTAACCGATTTCGCTCTGCATTAAAATGAAGTCATCAATAATGGTTTTGTTGGAAACCAAAAGGGTTTGACACGGTGCTGGTTTTGAGAATTTAATTGGAATCTTAGATAAATTTCCAGCACCGCATCAACCTTTCCGAGCTTAGCTCGTTGCACTCTCTTTGCCCATCTTTCCTATTCCAGAAATTTGTCGTAACAAATTATCAGGGATTAAGGAAAGGAGCTTTTAAAATTAAAAGTCGAGTTATAGCTCTTTTTGATTTTCGTTTTGATTTTGATTTTGCGATTTGGAATTTAGAACTCTTTCTTTCCTTACTTTTACACCATGCTTCCAGATAAACTACAAGCTCTTTTAGGTATGCGTCACTTTTCAGGAAGTTTGCGTAAACTCACTGTAAATAAAGGTTTGGTAGATTTTTCTTCTAACGATTACCTAGGTTTTTCAAAGTTACCGGTAACCGCATCACACTCTTCAAATGGTGCGACGGGCAGCAGGCTTATTTCTGGACACAGCGAGTTGCACAATCAGGTAGAAAATCAAATTGCAGCGTTTCACAATGCACCAGCAGCATTACTGTTTAATTCGGGTTACGACGCAAACATAGGACTCATCCCTGCGTTAACAGATCGCGCAGATTTGATCCTTTTTGACCAGTTGGTTCATGCTAGCATACGTGATGGAATTCAATTGTCGCAGGCTAAATCACTTAAATACCGTCATAACGATTTTGATCATCTCGAGATTTTATTGTCTAAATTCAGCGAGGAAGAAGAGCGCGAGGTGTATGTCATTACAGAGTCTGTTTTTTCTATGGATGGCGATATGCCAGACCTTAAGAAATTGGTAGAATTAGTAATGCGATTTGAAAATGCACACTTGATTTTGGACGAGGCGCACGCCTTGGGTGTTATAGGAAAAAGCGGTGCTGGTCTCGCCCATGAACTGGATGTAGAAAATGATATTTTTGCTCGAGTGGTCACTTTTGGCAAAGGCTTGGGCTGTCATGGTGCGGCTGTTTTAGGAAGTGGAGATCTTAAGGAATATTTGATCAATTATGCCCGTAGCTTTATTTATACAACCGCACTTCCAGAGCATTCGTTGCGGTCTATTGCTTATGGTTACCGCACTTTGAGTCAGGGGGAAGATGCCGTCTCTCGATTAACCCATAACATAGGACTTTTTAATAAATTGGTGCTGCAAAATGGTTTGAGACTACGCTTTCGCGAAAGCGAGACAGCCATCCAAGTATGTATCATTCCAAAAAACGACAAAGTAAAAAAGGCAGCACGTGTACTACAAGAAAATGGCTATGATGTACGAGCCATTCTTTCTCCTACAGTAAGTCAGGGAGAAGAACGATTGCGCGTCTGTATTCATAGTTATAATACAGGAAATGAAATGGAAAACATGCTGAAATTGCTTGCCAAAACCCTAAAAAATCTATGAGTAAATTCAGAACCGTGGCGGTATTTGCCTATCCTGCAGAGGCTGTAGTCGTAAAAGGTAAATTGGAAAGTGAAAACGTGCATGTATACCTCAAGGACGAATTTTCTGTAGCGGCAGATCCTTTTGCGACCAATGCTATAGGCGGTGTGAAAATGCAGGTGTATAAAGAAGATTTTATCAAAGCAATGGGGATCCTCGAGCAGTCTAATCCAGACCTGCTAAAGCATCGCGTGGAATATATAAAATGTCCCAACTGCGGTAAACGGGAGGCGAGAGAAATGAGAGATATAGAAACGGCACGCTCGTTATCTGAAAAAATGACAGCAATAGGGTTGAGTATTTTTCCTTTCACAAATTCGTTTAATTACGAGTGTAAAAACTGTCAAACTAAATTTGATGTAAATGAGTAGTATTTTTATTACCGGAATAGGAACTGATGTAGGTAAAACGGTTGTAGCAGCCATTGTAACACAAGCACTACAAGCCGATTACTGGAAACCCATACAGAGTGGTCTGGAAGAAACAGATAAAGCTACTATTGCTGGCCTTATAGACAATGCCACAACAGTGATCCATCCAGAAGCCTACCGACTTCATACGCCTATGAGTCCGCATAAGGCGGCTGAAATTGATGGAATTACCATAGACCGCACTAAAATTATACGTCCTAAAACAGAAAACACTTTAGTTATAGAAGGTGCTGGAGGCTTGCTGGTTCCTATTAATGATCAAGAAACTATTGTCGATTTGATTGCTCCTGAGGATCAAGTGATTCTAGTCAGTTCGGGCTATTTAGGAAGTATCAATCATACCTTATTGAGCGCAGCGCTTTTAAAAGCTAAAGGCTTGAACTGTGTAGGGATTATTTACAACCACGTTGATCTTGATGGTACCATCGAAGTGATTGAAAAAATGACAGGATTAAAAACCTTGGGTCACATAACAAGAGAACAAGAAATAAGTGCGGCTATTGTTTCTAAATATGCTTCAAAATTTAAAAAAACGCTAAAAGCATTATGAAAAAGGAAGAGATTCTAAAAAATGATGCAAGTTTTATATGGCATCCGCTTACGCAACATAAAACGGCGACAGCACCTCTTGCCATCTCCCATGCTAAGGGAAATTACTTGTATGATTTTGATGGGAAGAACTATTTTGATGGGATATCGAGTTGGTACACCTGCAGTTATGGGCATACCAATCCTGCGTTGACAAGTGCGATCAAAAATCAAGTCGATCAATTGCACCATATAGTCTTTGCTGGAATGACGCATGAGCCAGCGGCAACTTTAGGAAAGAAACTGATAGCAATTTTGCCAGATAACCAGCAGAAGCTCTTTTTTTCTGAGAATGGATCTACCAGTGTAGAGATAGGTTTAAAAATGGCTTTTCAATACCATTTCAATAAAGGCGAGAAACGAAATACAGTGGTAGCATTAGAAAATGGGTTCCACGGAGACACTTTTGGAGCTATGAGTGCCAGTGGGTTGTCGGTTTATAATGGACCATTTGAAGATTTCTTTATTGATGTGGTGCGTATACCAGCACCTACAAAAGAGAATTTAGAGCAGGTCTTACTACTCGTTGATACCATCTTAGAACAACAGCAAATTTCTAGTTTTATCTATGAACCATTAGTTCAAGGAGCCGCAGCGATGCAGCTCAACGATAATGAGGCTTTGTGCCAAGTGATCAACAAATTCCAGCAACACGGGGTGATTGCTATTGCCGATGAAGTAATGACTGGTTTTGGGAAAACAGGAACGTACTTTGCCAGCGATCAAATAGGTGCCAAACCAGATGTGATGTGTCTTTCTAAAGCGCTATCTGGTGGAATCATGCCTATGGCAATTACTTCGTGTACTTCAGATATTTACGACGCTTTTTACGATGATGAGCTCGCCAAAGGTCTTTTTCACGGTCATACCTATTCTGGAAACCCATTAGGTTGTGCTGTTGCTAGTGCGGCAATAGACTTGTTGATTTCTGAAGAGATTCAGGAAAACATCAAACGAATAACAAGGTCTAATCTAGCCTTTCAAACAAAAATTGAAGCCCATTCATCCGTTTCTGCAGTGCGAACAAAAGGAGTCATTCTTGCGATGGACCTTGCGATCGAAATGGAGCGCTATGGAAACAAACGCAATGAGATGTTTCAATGGTTTTGGCAACGCGGTTTATTTTTAAGACCTTTAGGTAAAACAGTCTATATCGTGCCGCCTTTTACGAGTTCGGAGCAAGAAATGAATTTTGTTTATAAGTTATTGGAGGAATTTTTAGGTCAGGTGGTCTAATTTTTTCCATCGTCACCAGTGAGATTTAAGTGGAGTTGTTCCCTTATATGCTTAAACAAATGTTGATGATCACATAAAAAATATCAAAAAAACAAGGAGGTTTTACAATGTCTCTAGAACTTCTAATGCTCTATTTTTAAGGTGTAACGCTTAGGATTTTTTTTCTACAATTCATTCTAAGTCTAACTTCTTTTGACGATTTTTGCAAGAGTTAAAAAGCCAGTGAAAAACCCTATTTACATCAACGATGCAGCGATGATTGCTGCGATAGATTCATTTACGAATCAAGAGTCAGCTCCTTTTTTTAAGAAAAAAAATAAGGCTTGGATCAGTCCTATTTCAAAAGTAAAGGAAGATCAATTGCAAGCTTTTTTAAGAGATCATGATGCTTATAAATCGTTGGATCGCAGTGTGCATCTGGCGATTTTTGCAGCGAGGTCCTTAAACCATATTCCAGAGCAAACGGCGGTAAATATAGGTTCTAGTCGCGGTGCTACTGGATTGTGGGAGGAATATTATTCTCGCTTTCGCGAAAGCGGAACAGTTCCAACAGCAACTTCTCCATTAACTACTTTGGGGAATGTCTCTAGTTGGGTAGCTCAAGATTTGGGATTGAAAGGAACAGCTTTTTCTCATAGCATTACTTGTGCAACGGCATCGCATGCCATCCTCAATGCTATCGCTTGGCTAGAAAGCGGTATGGCAACGAGTTTTATCGCTGGCGGAAGTGAAGCGCCATTGACTGATTTTACCATAGCCCAAATGCAAGCCTTGCGCATTTATTCAAGAGAAACCGGTCGGTATCCGTGCAGGTCATTGGATTTAGATAAGTCACAAAATTCGATGATTTTAGGGGAGGCAGCAGCCTGTTTTTTACTTTCTAAAGAAGACAAGAACAGCCTTGCCAAAATCACTGGATACGGAAGTGCCATCGAAAAATTAAATAGTCCCACTTCTCTTACGGAAAGTGGAGAATGCCTGCAAGAATCCATGAGACAGGCTATACAGCACATAGATCTGGAAACGGTAGATGCGATCATTACACACGCGCCTGGAACTATTAAAGGTGATAAAGCAGAGTTTACTGCTATAAAAGCAGTTTTTGGAGATCGTTATCCACACTTGTGTAATAACAAATGGCAATTAGGTCACTCGCTTGGGGCAAGTAGTGCCCTTAATCTACACATGGCAATCGAAATGCTGCAATCAGAAACTATTTTTAAAATTCCTTATTTAGAAGAAGCCTTGGTAAACCCGCGGGGAGATGTAAGAGCTCCTAACCGCATTTTGATCAATGCAACGGGATTTGGAGGTAACGCAGTGAGTTTGTTGGTCGAGAAATAAACTCCAATCTTTGTACTTTATACTTGCCACTTAATACTTCAAGAAACCCTATTTTTACTTATTCAACTATCATACGATTATGAGATACAACTGGACTAAAGAAGAAGTATTAGAGGTTTATAACAGACCGATTATGAATTTGTTATATGATGCGGCAACGATTCATAGAGAATTTCACAACCCAAATCAAGTACAAGTTTCTACACTTCTTTCCATTAAAACTGGCGGTTGTCCAGAAGATTGTGGGTATTGTCCACAAGCTGCTCGTTACCATACAGACTTAGAAGGAAACGACTTGATGTCTGTACAGCAAGTAAAAGCACAAGCCTTAAGAGCAAAATCTAGTGGTAGTTCTCGTGTTTGTATGGGAGCAGCATGGAGAAATGTAAAAGACGGACCAGAATTTGACCAAGTCCTAGAAATGGTTCGTACCATTAATAAATTAGACATGGAAGTGTGTTGTACTTTAGGTATGATCACAGAAAATCAAGCACACCGACTTGCTGAGGCTGGATTATATGCTTATAACCACAACTTAGACAGTTCTGAAGAATACTATAAAGAGGTTATTTCTACTCGTGGTTATCAAGACCGTTTAGATACGATTGGTAATGTACGTAAGACCAATGTTACTGTTTGTAGCGGCGGAATTATAGGAATGGGAGAGAATATAGAGGATCGCGCAGGAATGTTGGTAGCTTTAGCTAGTCTAAGTCCGCAGCCAGAAAGTACGCCTATCAACGCATTAGTTGCTGTAGAAGGAACACCACTAGAAGAGCAACAACCAATTTCTATTTGGGAAATGATACGTATGGTGGCTACTACTCGTATCGTTATGCCACAAACTCAGGTGAGGTTGAGTGCCGGTCGTATGGACATGAGTCGTGAAGGACAAGCGATGTGTTTCTTTGCTGGAGCCAACTCTATTTTTGCGGGGGATAAATTACTGACGACTCCTAATCCAGATGTAAATGAAGACATGAAAATGTTTGAATTGTTAGGATTAGAGCCTATGAAGCCGTTTGTAAAAAAGTCACAACCAGAAACAGTAGAAGCTCAATATTCTGAATATAAAGATCAAGGAGAGAAACCTAGATGGACCCGTCCAGATCATAAAATTGAACGTAACGAGCAAGCAAAACAAGCTGGCAAAGCGGTTAAAGCATAGTTATAGGAGTTGCATTAGTTCCTTTAACTCCCTAATTTAGCTAGTTATTTATGGCGCTTAATCTTCAAAAAATACCGCGTGTATCCACAATGAGTAAAGATGATTTTATCAAAAATCATCTCCAGCCACAACAACCTGTAATCATTGAAAAACTAACAGAAGACTGGCCGGCTTATGAAAAGTGGAATCTAGCATACATCAAACAAGTAGCCGGAAATAAAACAGTGCCTTTGTATGATGACCGCCCAGTAAAGCACGATGAAGGTTTTAACGATGCACAAACCGAAATGAAGATGTCGGATTACTTAGATCTGTTGGAAGAAAAGCCCACTAACTTTAGAATTTTTCTTTACAATATATTAAAAGAAGTTCCAGTCCTTCAAGCCGATTATAAATTTCCGAAGTTAGGAATGCAATTGATCAAAGGCTTGCCTATGATGTTTTTTGGAGGAACCGATTCTAAGGTGTTTATGCATTTTGATATAGACTTTACGAATATCCTGCATTTTCAATTTCACGGTAAAAAGAGGTGTATTATTTTCCCGCCTGATCAGTCACCTTATTTGTATCGCGTTCCACATTCTTTAATCGCTAGAGAAGATATTGATTTTACCGACCCAGATTTTGAAAAATGGCCTGCTTTACTGAAAGCGCAAGGCTATGTTTGCGAGCTTCAACATGGGGAAATGTTGTACATGCCAGAAGGATACTGGCACTACATGCATTACCTCACACCTGGTTTTTCTATAAGCTTGAGGTCCTATCCTCGAAAGATTAAAAATTTAGGAAAGGCGCTGTATCATCTATTATTTATGCGTCATTATGATAATTTCATGCGCAAACGTAAAGGGCAGGAATGGATCGACTATAAAAATGATCAGGCTATTATAAGGACACACGAGCGTTTAAAGAGGGATAGTTGATTGAGCACCAGTTTCAAAAGCTCTTATAGAAATCATATTGTTTTTTGTCTCAATAATTTCGAAAAGAAATTCCATTTAATGACAGCGTATGGTAAAACTAATTAGGTATGAGCTCTACTGTTTTGGCATAAACCAGGTGGCTTTCCCAACCGCGATAGAGAAGGTAATCGGCTAGTTTTTTACGTTTTTTGTATGTATCGGTTTCCGTTGTGAGTTGTTGTAACCGCTTTCGCGAAAGCCTATCAAAAGCAATTTCGTAATCATCATTAGAAATCTCTTTAAGACCTATTTTTATAGTACGCTCGTTCAAACCTTTCATTTTAAGTTCGCGTACGATACGAACTCTGCCCCAACTTTTAATACGGAATTTCCCTCTAGCAAAAGCTTCGGCATAGCGTGTTTCATTCAAAAACTTGTGGTGGATCAAATGCGGGATGATTTCATCTATCGCAAGTTGGATCATTCCCATACTCTTCAATTTATCTTCTATCTCTTTATGACAGCGCTCTTGATAAGCGCAGTACCGCTCTATAGAACGAGTCGCTTCTTCAACGGTGTAGGTGTCTTTGGACATGAGTTATTTATTCCGTTTTAAAGAATGGTGGAGCGTTTCAAAGTATGCTATAGGAACTGGTTTAAAACTAAGTCGTTCTTTTTTGTTGTTGGCGAGTAGGTATTTCAAAATTAGTTGGTTTTAATATGCATGCTTTCTATAAACTTCTTCCTCTCCATTAAATTCTAACTTTAATTCTAAACCCCATTTCTTGTATTTCATATCTCAAAGGTATTAATTGAAATTTAAAATATCACTCTGAGCTTATTGGGGCTAGACTATTCAACTGTTGTTTTTTGCTTTCATAAGAGCAGAGTTCATGCTGCCCTTATGAAAAGGGGAATCTATATTTCTTCTAAGAAATCAACTTTACTACATCCTTAGCAAAATAACTCGCAATCAAGTCGGCGCCAGCTCTTTTTATGGCAGTGACTTGTTCCATCATTACGGCATCATGGTTGAGCCAGCCTCTTTCGGCCGCTGCTTTAAGCATAGCATACTCGCCGCTTACTTGATAAACACTTACAGGAACATCTACTTCGTTTTTAATATCTCTAACGATGTCTAAGTAGCACAATCCTGGTTTTACCATGACGATATCAGCTCCTTCATTGATGTCCATTAATGTTTCTTTGATGGCTTCACTGCGGTTGGCAGGATCCATTTGATAGGTTTTTTTATCTCCAAAACCTGGTGCGCTGTCCAGCGCATCTCTAAAAGGACCATAGAAAGCACTCGCATATTTTGCCGAGTAGCTCATGATACCCATATCTATAAATCCTTCTTCTTCCAGCGCTTCTCTGATATAAAGAATACGGCCATCCATCATATCGCTGGGCGCCACCATATCTGCTCCTGCTTGTGCGTGTGAGATACTCATTTGAGCGAGCACTTCACAAGTAGCATCATTAATTATTTTTTGATTCTCTACAATACCATCGTGGCCAAAACTTGAATAAGGATCCAACGCTACATCTGTCATGACGTACATTTCTGGAGCGACTTCTTTAACGGTTTTGATAGCACGTTGCATAAGGCCCTCTTTATTTAAAGCTTCTGTTCCTTTGTTATCTTTTAATTCGTCCGGTACTTTGACAAATAGCAACACGCTTTTCAGTCCCATATCCCAGAGCAATTGCACTTCTTTTTTTAAAATATCCAGGCTGTAACGGTAATAATCAGGCATGGACGCGATTTCTTCCCTGATACCTTTTCCTTCTACTATAAATAAGGGTACAATAAAATCACTTGGTGAAATCAAGGTCTGTTGCACCAGAGATCTTACCGTGGCACTGGTTCTTAATCTTCTATTTCTTCTTAGCGGATACATATTATAAATCTAGTTTATTGATGAGGTTGCGGTAATCCATTTCATAATTAGGAATCTTCAAAGTTACCTTCTTTGCGGTATTTAAAATAATGATAGCGGGAGTTTCTGAGTTGCTGTCATTATGAAACCGGAATTGGTTTTGTATAAAATCATTGATAAGAAGCGCTTCATCATAAGTAATGGTTCTTCTCACAACTTCTTCAGCCTTTTTATAAACGATATAATCTTCTATAAAGCTCATGGATGCTGTTGTGTCATCATTTAGAATATACTCTATCGTAAAATCTTTACTTTGAAATATCGAATTGATGTTCTCTGTGGTGACATCAGCGGTTTGCTGGCAAGAGATGAAGCTCAAAAAACCAAGAAGAATTATTACCTTTCTCATAACTGGTACTTTATAATTTTTGTCATTCCAGAAAATTTGGACGTAGAACTTTAGAATTGATCTATCATGCGTTTCCAAATTTGTCTGGTATCCAATCTAGTTTTTTTTCCTAGGGGCAGCATGAACTCTGCCCTTAGGAAAACGCTTTAAGTCAATCGTCTACCGTCACCAGTCGGCCGTCACTATCATTCCTTATTCAAAACCGTACTGCTTGCTTGTGCGGTGCACATTACTGTTAAATCAGCAATATTTACGTGTGCCGGTCGGGTCAGTGCAAACAGAATGACATCAGCCACATCTTGCGGTTGCAGGGGCATGTAACCTTGATATACTTTATCTGCTCTTTCTGCATCTCCTTTAAATCGCACTTCGCTAAAGTTAGTTTGTACGAGCCCTGGATTTACAGCACCTACTCTAATATGGTAGGGATTTAAGTCCAGTCGCATTCCAGTAGTAATAGCATCGACCGCATGTTTAGAACCGCAATATACATTTCCATTAGGATAGACTTCTTTTCCTGCCGTAGAACCTATGTTGATGATGTGCCCGCTTTTACGCTCGCGCATTTGTGGCATTACCGCATGACTTACATAAAGCAAGCCTTTGACATTAATATCTATCATCGCGTCCCAGTCTTCTAGACTACCTTTGTCAATAGGGTCTAAGCCATGAGCATTACCAGCATTATTAATTAAGATATCGATCTTGTGGAAAGGAGGTTCGGTAAGGCTATGTATTTGTTCTTCTACTGTTTTTTGATCGCGCACATCAAAGCAAAGCGTTTGTATAGGGACCAGTTGAGAAAGTTCTTGTTTTAATTCGGCTAGTTTTTCTTTGTTACGGCCACAAAGCACTAAAGCAAAATCATTTTTGGCAAGTGTTTGTGCTGTAGCTAGTCCTATTCCGCTTGTTGCTCCAGTAATCAGTGCTGTTTTCATATCTGATGTTTCTAACAAAAATAAGGAAAAGGTACGGTCGATATGTTGGAATTATGTTAGGGTTTTTATTTCCTAAGAAAAGGAAAGTGGATAAAAAATCATCATTTATCAGAAAGCACCAGCGTTAACAATCGATAACATAAAAATATACTTCTGTGAAGTATATCAACCTGTCCTTAGTTAAATTTGGTAGTTACAGAAGCGGGGGTTAATTTTAACGACTTTTAAACAGTTCTATCTTTTATGATTGGGCATTTTTGTAATTCCTTGACGTCGCTAGTCATTAATGAATAAGGGAAGCTTAAAGTTTTAACGAGTTTACTAAATAAGATTTAAGAAAATATACTTATGGATCAACAAAACACGCAGGTAGATATTGCGAGTATCAATGAAAAAGTGGCACAGGAAAGCCAGTTTGTGGATTTACTCGTTAATGAAATGAACAAGGTAATTGTAGGTCAACAATACATGATAGAACGTTTGCTTATAGGCCTTTTGGGTCGTGGGCACATTCTATTAGAAGGAGTTCCTGGACTTGCAAAAACACTTGCTATTACAACACTTTCTAAAGCCGTAAGCGGTTCTTTTTCAAGAATCCAATTTACACCAGATCTTCTTCCAGCAGATGTGGTAGGTACATTGATTTACAACATGAAAGATGGCGAATTCAATATCAAAAAAGGACCCATATTTGCCAATTTTGTACTTGCAGATGAGATCAACCGTGCACCAGCTAAAGTACAGAGTGCGCTGTTAGAGGCTATGCAGGAAAAGCAGGTAACTATAGGGGATACCACTTTTAAATTACAAAAGCCATTTTTAGTAATGGCAACACAAAATCCAGTAGATCAAGAAGGAACCTATCCATTGCCAGAAGCACAAATGGATCGTTTTATGTTAAAAACGGTGATCGATTACCCTAGCATTGCAGACGAGCAGCACATTATGCGAGCAAATTTAAAAAAGGATTTTCCCGAGCCTAATGCAGTGGTGTCAGTAGAACAAATTTTACGTGCTCAGGATGCGGTAGAAATTGTTTACATGGATGAAAAGATCGAGAAATACATTCTAGACATCATCTTTGCGACTCGTTACCCAGAAAAATACAACCTGGCTGAGTTGAAGCCATTGATCTCCTTCGGTGCATCGCCTCGTGGATCGATCAACCTTGCCAAGGCTGCAAAATGTTATGCTTTTATAAAAAGACGTGGTTATGTAGTTCCAGAAGATGTACGCGCCGTAGTACTAGACGTTTTGCGTCACAGAATAGGAATCACTTACGAAGCTGAAGCAGAAAACTACACCACAGAAGACATCGTAAACAAGATCGTAAATACGATTGAGGTACCATAATAGTTGTTTGTTAATGGTTGTCAGTTAATTGTCGTATCGCAAAATGTTGGACACTGCTGCGCATTCTCATGATAAGTATTGATCAAGTGTGTATAAAAACTCGATTTTTGAAACCAATTCGATACTAATTTTAAGTGGAGTTTTTTTACTTCTAACAACTAACAACTAACAACTAATAACTAATAACCACGAGTACACCGAGCCATGAACACACAAGAACTCCTTAAAAAAGTACGTAAGATCGAGATCAAAACGCGTCGCTTGAGCGATGCTGTTTTTGGTGGCGAGTACCACAGTGCTTTTAAAGGGCGCGGAATGACTTTTAGCGAGGTGCGGCAGTACCAGTTTGGTGATGATGTGCGTAATATCGATTGGAACGTAACCGCTCGATACAGTGAGCCCTATATCAAAGTTTTTGAGGAAGAACGGGAGTTGACCTTAATGTTGGTAGCAGACATTAGCGGCTCTACACTTTTTGGAACTCAAGAGCAAATCAAAAAAGAAATTATAACAGAGTTGTGCGCTACACTGGCATTCAGCGCTATGCAAAACAATGATAAAGTAGGATTGCTTTTATTTTCTGATCAGGTAGAATTGTACATTCCGCCTAAGAAAGGGAAATTTCATATTCTTAGAATTATAAGAGAATTGCTAGAATTTAAAGCTATAGGTAAAGGAACAGATGTGGCTGGAGCATTGAAGTTTCTAGCCGGTGTCCTTAAGAAAAAAGCCATCGTATTTGTGATGTCAGATTTCATGAGTGCCGATTATAAAAAAACGCTTCAAATTGCAGGACGCAAACACGATGTCACTGGAATTAGAGTTTATGACCAGCGTGAGGCAGAAATGCCTAAAATGGGACTCGTACAATTCAAAGATCAAGAAACAGGAAAAACACAGTTGATCAATACCAGTTCTAAATCGGTACGCATTAAATATGCCGCTTATCACAAAGAATGCGCTGCTTATTTTAAAGATGCTTTTACAAGATCTGATGCAGGCGCCATAGATTTAGAAACACAAGAGAATTATACCAAGAAACTATTAGGATACTTTAAAGCACGATGATCAAAAAACTAGTGTACATATCGTTTTTATTATGCATCGCCATAACTACTGCTCAAGATCAGACAAAGAAAGAGGTGGTTACTAAGGTAGATCGCGACTTGATCAAAATAGGGGAAGAAGTAAAACTAGGAATCAGTGTAGAAGCTGACTTAGGTGATTTGATCATTTTTCCCGAACAACAAACTATGGGTGCCATGGAAGTGCTGCAAAGTTACCCAGTAGATAGCTTGAGAATTGCCGATAAAATCAGGTTGTTCAAGCAATACGGCATTACGCAATTTGACTCGGGTGACTACTGGGTGCCACGATTGCAGATATTGAAAAACAGCCGAAGCATACAATCAGACTCTGTACTGATAAGCGTGAGAGAAGTGGTTGTTGACACTACTAAGCAAGGCATGTTTCCTATAAAGGATTCGGTAGATATAGAAGATCAATCCACTCTTTCTTACAGCTGGATGTGGTGGTTATTGCTATTAATTCCTGTGGGGCTTTTAGTAGTTTTGCTTTCGCGAAAGCGGGAACAAAAAACCTATGAAGAAACGTTACAACCTTACGAGTGGACCAAATATCGTCTCAAACTGCTGGACGAAAGTGGTCGTTTAGAAAACCGCGAATGGAAGCAATATTATACAGAGCTTACGTATATTATTAGAAGGTACATCGATTCTAAAGTCTACGGTCAGACGCTGGAAAGTACCACTGGACAATTGATTAAAGAGCTGAAAATTGCGATGTCAGAAAAAGACATGCACATTACCGATAAAACACAATCCAGGCTAGAAGAAATCCTTCAAAAAGCCGATTTGGTAAAATTTGCTACTGCCAGTGGAGATGCGATAAGTGCTAAGGAAGACCGACAGCGCACTATGGAAATTATTAATAATATCCATCAAGTACTACCACCGCCTACTGAAGAAGAACTCATGCAGGATGCGCGTTACAGACGCAAGCAAGAAATTAAAAAACGCACTCGCAACCTATTAATCGGTATCGCAGTAGGTGTTGTTGCTTTGGGAATTGCGGCTGGAATCTGGGGCTACCTATCAGGATTTGATAATGTAAAAGACAAGGTTTTTGGGAATTCTCAAAGAGCACTTACAGAGCAAACATGGTTGACTAGTGAATACGGGATGCCGCCTGTTCAATTGAATTCACCAGATATTTTGGTACGTCAAGACACTACCGTTTTAAGTGATCAATTCTCTGTTATTGCCGCCACAGTAGATCAATTTGCGTCTGGAGAACTCTCTGATGATTTTTATATAGGTGTGATCACATTTACTTTAAAGGGTCAAGGTCCTAAAGAAGAAAGTCAATTATCTAAAGAAATGGCACACGATAATATGATTCAAATGCTTGATGGAATGGGAGCTACTGATATTTTAATGCTCGATGATGACGTAGAAATTAATGGTATAAATGGAGTTTCGCTAGAAGGTACTTATAATCTAGATGGTGAGGATTATGAATATGAAATTCTCATGATGCTCAATAAAGTAGGAATAGATCAAATAATTATCAGTAATAAAAAGGACGATGAAGAAGATTCTGATCGCGAATTCGGAAGAATTTTGAGAGAACGGGTAAGAAGTTCTATTGTATTTCCATCTTTTGATGATGGTAAAAAGAAGAAAGAATAATGATGGACTGGTTTACAAATATCAAGTTTGCTTCACCAGAAATGTTTTGGTTGCTGCTGGCATTGCCTGTGGTGATCGCTTTTTACATCTGGACTTTTAATCAACAGAATGCGCAAATACAAGTTTCTTCTATTAAGGGGTTTCAAAATAAAGGATCTCTATTAGGAAAGTTGAGACCCTTACTTTTTGTATTTAGACTGCTGGCTTTGGCTTTAATCATCACAGCTCTTGCAAGACCCCAAACAACTGACGTTACTACAAAAACAAAAACAACAAACGGTATAGACATCGTTCTTGCGGTAGATGTAAGTGCGAGTATGCTGGCACGAGACTTTAAACCTGATAGGCTAGAGGCCACTAAAGAAGTTGCCGCAGACTTCATTAATGGAAGACCTAACGACCGTATAGGAGTTGTTGTATATGCTGGAGAAAGCTATACAAAAACACCTATCACAACCGATGAAAAGATATCGCTTAAAGCCATAAAAGATATCAAATTTGACGGTGTTCTAGAAAATGGAACAGCCATAGGAATGGGACTTGCTACCGCAGTAAATAGACTGAAAGAAAGTGAAGCACTGAGTAAAGTGATTATTTTAATGACAGATGGAGTGAACAACAGCGGTTTTCTCGATCCTAAAATAGCTAGTGAGTTAGCGGTAGAGTTTGGTATTAAAGTCTATACCATTGGAATAGGAACTAACGGCAACGCATTGTCTCCATATGCTCAATTACCTGATGGCAGATTCCAGTTTAGAATGGCTCCCGTAGAAATTGATGAAGAGCTCATGAAACAAATCGCAGCTGATACGGGTGGTAAATATTTTAGAGCAGATAATAATAAAAAGCTTAAAGAAATTTATGATGAGATTGATAAATTAGAAAAAACAGAGATCGAGCAATTTGAATTCTATAACATTGAAGAAAAATACAGAGATCTTGTTTTGCTAGCTTTGATCTTTATCGGATTAGAAATGTTATTGCGATATACCATTTTCAAGACGGCGGCGTAGAAAAAGTTATGAGTTCAGAGTTTTTTGAATGGTGAAATATAAGTTGACTATAGAGGATGGAGAGGCAATTAGAAAGCTTTTAGGACAACCTCACAGGTTATAAGCTTGTAAATAACACAGATAAAGCATACTGGATTCCAGACAAATTTGGAACCAGCTATTAAGAATAAAAAGAATTTTGGGAAGCCAAATTTTCTGGAATGACAAATGGTGTGAAAAGAATCGCCTCAGTAAAAGTTCCTTCCCTTGAGGCGTTGCACTGAGCTTGTGGAAGTGGTTGAAGAAAGTAGTGGCAAGCAGATAACTAATAACAGAAAACGAACAGTAGAACGTGTATATACTAGAAGAAAAAATATATTTCTGGCTTTTGTGCCTTATCCCAGTGTTGATAGTTCTATTTATAGGACTTTCTTACTGGAGGTATCGCGCGCAAAAAAAATATACTACTAAGCAAATGCTGGATCATTTGATTCCAGACCGCTCTTGGTTCAAGCCTATTCTAAAATTAGTGACTGTTTGTGTGGGAATTGTATTTTTGGTTTTGGCGTTGGTCAACCTTAAAGCAGGCGAAAAAACAGAAACTGTAAATCGAGAAGGTGTGGATATTGTTTTTGCAGTAGATGTCTCAAAATCTATGCTGGCTGAAGATATCGCTCCTAACCGATTGGAAAAATCACAACGTTTAGTTACGGAGATCATCAACAACTTAGCAAGTGATCGCATAGGACTAATTGCTTATGCCGGAAGCGCCGTGCCACAATTACCGATTACTACCGATTATGGAAGTGCAAAAATGTTCTTGCAATCTTTGAATACCGAATTGATTTCCAGCCAAGGAACCGCTATTAACGAGGCGATACAGTTGGCAGAAAGTTATTATAGCGACGACACAGAAGCTGCAAAAATTTTAGTCATCATTAGCGATGGAGAAGACCATGAAGGAGAGAGTGTTGCCGTTGCTGAGGCAGCTGCTGAGAAAGGAATACGCATTATTACCATAGGAGTAGGAACTGAAAAAGGAACCACGATTCCTATTAAAAGAAATGGAATAGTTAGAGAGTTTAAAAAAGATAGAGATGGGAAAACCGTTATCACTAAGCTCAATGCCGAAACATTAAAAGAAATTTCTGAGGCTGGAAATGGTGTTTATATAGATGGTACGGTTACTGCAACGGTAATAGAACAATTGAAGGAGGAGCTTGCTGGAATAGATAAGGTGGCCTTTGAATCACAGCAATATGCCGATTTTGAATCGCAATTTCAGTGGTTTTTAGGTTTTGGATTGTTCTTTTTATTCTTGGATGTATTTTATCTAGAGAAAAAAACTGTCTGGTTGAAGAAGTTGAATTTATTTAATGAGTAAGAAGATGATGAGAAAGATAGCAGTAGTTCTGGTGGTTATGGGTGGTAACGTTTTCGCGAAAGCGCAACAAACACCTACAACAAATCCAGTGTATGAAAATGCGATAGCAAAGGCTCAGGAATATGCTAATGATGGTGATTTTAACCTTGCAGAAGCAGCCTATAAAAAAGCAAAAGCAGTAAACCCCCAGAGTACAGATGCAGCTTATAATCTAGGAAATTTATACTACGACAATACAAAGAAGTACAACGCTTCTAGCAGTTATGTCGCAGCTGCTGAAACTGCTACAACCAAAGAAGAAAAACATAGAATTTTTCACAATCAGGGAAATCTATTACTGGAAAACAAAGAATATAAAAAGGCAGTAGAGGCTTATAAAAATGCGTTGAGAAATGATCCTACAGACGAAGAAACGCGATACAATCTAGCGCTTGCTAAAAAAGAAGAAGAAAAGCAAGGCGGCGGTGGCGGTGGCGGTGATGATGAAAAAGATAAGAAAGACGATAGCCAGAGCAAAGATCAGGACAATAAAGAAGGTGATAAAGACGAGAAGTCTGACGGTAAAAATGACGGTAAAGAAAACGAGAAAGAGGGCGACAAGAAAAAAGGTGATGGAGAAGGGGATAAAGATCAAGATGGGAAGCCTAAGGATGGAAAAGATGGCGATGGAGAGCCTAAACAACAAGACCAAAAGGCACCTCAACGCGTGGAAGGTAAAATGACCCCTCAACAAATAAGTCAGATACTAGAGGCAATGAGTAATGAGGAACAAAAAATTAGAGATAAAGTAAACGCAAAGAAAGCTCAAGGTCCTGTAAAAAAATCTGAAAAAGATTGGTAATGAAGAATTTGATTTACATGGTATTTTTTTTGGTAAGCAGTTTAAGTCTCGCACAAGTAGACTTTACGGCTGAGGCCAGTCGTGATAAAATTGCGATAAATGAACGTTTGCGTATTGAATTTAAAATGAATGTAGATGGAGATAATTTTACTCCTCCTAATTTTACTGGATTCCAAGTCGTTGCCGGGCCTAGTCAGTCAGTTTCACAAAGCTGGATCAATGGAAAAAGCAGCATGTCTAAGTCGTATACCTATGTGCTTAAGCCTAATAAGACAGGAAAACTCACCATACAGCAAGCGGTCATGACTTATGACGAAAATGAATATAAAACCATACCACAAATCATCAATGTCACCGGTGCGGTAGAAACACCAAAGGGTCCAGATGACCAGTCCATTAGCGCAGATGACAGCATACATTTAGTCGCTGAAGTTTCTAATTCCAATCCTTATTTAAATGAAGCCATACGAGTGGTTTATAAAATTTATGTTTCTAACCAGACAGGTGTTACGGGGTGGAATGAATTAGACAGTCCCAAATACAGAGACTTCTGGTCACAAAATATTGATAATCGCAATAGACAAGTTCAAAATGGAACCTATTTAGGAGAGCCATATCGATACTTGGTTTTAAGAGAAGCAGTATTGTATCCACAAAAAACAGGAAAGCTCGAAATTGAGCCGCTTACTTTAGATGTTCAAGTTCAAGTACCTACTAATAGAAGAGACTTTTTCGGAAGGCCTTATACTACAACTGTCAGTAAAACGGTTAGTGCCGGTAAACGCGAGATTACTGTTAAGAATTTACCAGCAGTAGGTAGACCAGCAAGTTTTACTGGGGCAGTAGGCGATTTTGACTTCAAAGTAGAAATAGATCGTGCGCAACTCGATGCTGGAGAAAGTTTAACGGCTAGTATCAGTGTTTCTGGTTCTGGAAATCTAAAGTTAATGGAGCTTCCTAAATTAAAAGCTCCGCAAAGTCTTGAAGTTTACGAACCAGAACGCAAGAACAATGTGACAACTAACATATACGGGATGCGTGGTAGTATTGCTGATAGTTACACAGTAGTGCCTCAATACGGTGGTAAGTATGTGATTCCACCAGTAGAATTCTCTTATTTTGATCCTACAAAAGAGCAATATTTTATTAAGAATAGCGCTGAGATGTTGTTGATGGTAGATGGCGATGCGCCTACTACAGCAGGAGCAAATACAGTTGCTTCTTCTGGAAATGAAAAGAGAAACCTAATAGAGAATAACGCAGCCTTTGCCTTTATTAAAGCAGAAACCCAATTAGAAAATCAAACCAAAACCTATTTTTTTAATACGGTAACTTATTGGTCGGTTTTGGGAGGAACATTTTTAATTTTACCACTAGTTTTATTAATAAGAGGGCAACAAGAAAAACGCGATTCAGACGTAGTAGGTAATAGAATCAGAACAGCTAATAAATTGAGCAAAAAGTACCTAAGTACTGCTAAGAAGAATTTAGGAAATCACGAGTTGTTTTACATTTCTTTGGAGAAATCTTTGCACAATTACCTCAAATCTAAACTGCGTATGCAAACTGCAGAAATGTCTAAAGATAAAGTTGCGGTTTTACTTGCAGAGCGAGGAGCGGTGGAGGGCGTTAGAAAGGAATTTATAGAGCTGCTAGCCAGCTGTGAATTTGCGAGGTTTACACCATCTTCTGAAACCAGTATGAAAGAAGATTATGAAAAAGCGGGTCGCGTTTTAAACGACATTGATAAACAGATAAAGAAGTAAGATGAAGAAGGCGTTGCACATAGTATGTTTGCTTTTTGTTTTTATAGCTAATGCTCAAGATTCTTTTGAGTTGGCCGCTTTCGCGAAAGCAAACCAAGCATACACAGCCGAAAATTATGACTTGGCTATTGCCGGTTACGAGCAAATTTTAAAAACAGGAAAACACAGCGCTGAGGTATATTTCAACCTAGGGAATGCGTATTATAAAATTAACGCCGTAGGTCCAGCGATCTATAACTACGAAAAATCATTACAATTCGATTCAGAAAATATAGATGTCATCAACAATCTTAAATTTGCAAACCAAATGAAAATTGATGCTATAGAAGCTGCAAATTCGGAAAGTTTGAAGTCTGATTTATCTAGTTTTGTTACCTCCCTAAGTGTTGATGAATGGGCCTATTTTAGTATAGTGATCCTTTTGTTTACCATTTTAATGGCGGTACTTTATTTCTATGCTCAAACTGTGGGCAAAAAACGCCTGTTTTTTATAGTGACTTTTTTGGGTATTCTATTTTCAGCAATTTCTATCGCAGCAGCATTTTATGTAAAGGACAGTTTAAAGGACCAACAATACGCGATCGTTTATACGGCAGAGTTTACCACAAGAGAAGAGCCTAAAGAAAAGTCGGCACCTAGTTTCACTCTACATGAAGGTACAAAAGTAGAAGTACTGGAAGAGTTTAATGAATGGGCGCTGGTGCTACTTTCAAATGGAAATAAAGCATGGATGCCGCTGGATAAGATCAAAAAATTATAACTTTTTTACTTCTTCGACCTATATATCCAGGAACCTTATTACTTTTAAGTGTCTAAATTTTAAGAAGTTTCACTTACTCGTTTTTTTAAAAGGTATCTAAATAGTAATCTATGTTCAAGCATTTAAAAGGAGATTTATTTGGTGGTTTAACCGCTGGAGTTGTAGCCTTACCTTTAGCACTGGCTTTTGGAGTACAATCTGGTATGGGAGCAATCGCTGGATTATACGGAGCCATTTTTATAGGTTTTTTCGCATCTCTATTTGGCGGTACCAATACGCAAATTTCAGGTCCTACTGCACCAATGACGGCCGTAAGTATGGTGGTAATAGCTGGAATTGTACAAGTATACGAAGGCGATTTATCAAACGCACTACCAGCCATTCTCTCTGTATTCATTATGGCTGGAATTATGCAAGTCTCTTTAGGGATCCTAAAACTGGGAAAGTACATCAAATACATTCCTTATCCTGTGGTGTCTGGATTTATGACAGGAATAGGCGTTATTATATTAATCACTCAATTGCTTCCTGCTATAGGGTACTACCCAGTAGAAGACGAGCAGTTTATTGAAAAATTCAGACCAGCTGCAGAGGAAGTTATACTAAAAAATATTCTTAAAGACGACGTTGATGATAACGTATTAGTTCTAAAAAACCTTAAAGTAACAATTGAAAAGGCAAAAGAAATAACGCCAGATCAAATTCTTACGGCTTCCATAATACTAGCTAAAAAAGAAAGCAGCGGTGTCATAGGAGCTTTAAAAACACTGCCTACTGGAATCCAAAAAATCAATTGGCTGGAATTAGGACTGACCTTGATCACCATCTTTATTATTTTTGGATTCAAACGCATTACGACTACTATTCCCTCTACACTAGTCGCATTGCTAGGCGTTTCTATTGCCGTATATTTTATGGATATAGAGGTACGAACGATAGGAGAGATCCCTACAGATTTGCCGATTCCTAATTTTGAAATCATTACTGGATTTAATTTCACTGCTATCGTACCCTATGTTTTTACGGCATTGACCTTAGCATTTTTAGGTGCTATTGATTCTTTACTGACAAGTGTTGTGGCAGATAACATGACAAAAACCAGACACAATCCCAATAAAGAACTCATTGGTCAGGGAATAGGAAACAGTATTGCTGCTATTTTTGGAGGGATTCCTGGTGCAGGTGCGACCATACGTACGGTAGTCAACATCAATTCTGGTGGAAAAACTAAGCTTTCTGGTATGATCGCCGCAGCAATGTTGTTAATTATAGTGGTCGCTTTAGGTGGTTTTGCTGAGAATATACCTAGCGCAGTTCTTGCAGGAATCTTAATTACTGTAGGTATAGGTGTGATGGATTACAAAGGACTCAAAGTGCTAGGTTCTATTCCTAAAAGTGATGTAGTAGTCATGTTTGTGGTTTTACTGCTTACCGTCTTTTGGGATTTGGTTTACGCCGTTGGGATAGGATTAGTCATCGCCAGTTTAATCTTCATGAAAAAGATGGGCGATTCTAATGACGTAAAATCCGGGATCAAAAGATTATCTGGTACCAAGTATATGGATCACGCAGACTATTCTCGTATTCCTGTTAAATGGAGAGAAGAAATATTCATTAAAGAACTGAGCGGTTCTATTTTCTTTGGTTATACCAGTGATTTTCAATCCATGTCTCGCGATATTCCTCCACGCGCCACTCATGCGATCATTCGTATGAAAAAGGTGCCGTTTATTGATCAGTCCGGATTGTTTGCTTTTGAAGATGTCCTGCAGAATTTGGTAGAAAAAGGAATTCAACCCTTGTTGATTGGGGTCCAAGAGCAACCATTATACCGATTAGAATCCATAGATATCATTCCAGACTTGGTAGGCAAAGAGCATATTTTTGAAAATTACGATGCTTGTCTGCAATGGATAACTGCAAATGTAGGTGATACGGTGCCGGCTGTAGAGAATTAAGATTTGGCAAATCTCGCTTTCGCGAAAGCGAATTCATCATCCATCACTTATACAGCAGTCTATTTATGAAAATAAAGTACAACCTTGCAAGTTGGTCATTTTCAACGCGTATAAAATAAGTATTTTGTTAAATTCGTTATTCACGCACAGTATCCATGGGGTATTCATAATTTTAATACCTTAAAAAAATGCTATCTTTGAAGTCCAAATATCGATGCGATTTTCATATTAAATCTCGTAGTTATAATTGGAATGATTTTTTGTCAAAGGAGACAGAAAATCCACTCATAATGTCGGTTAGGTTTTAATTTTATATTGAAGTACTAGTGCTGAGCGCCGTCCAAGTATGGGCGAAAAAGAAAGGAATTTTATGCCAAAATTTTATACCAAAATTATTTAATATGGATCAGACCAAAAAAATTGCTGTAATTGGCGGTGGTAGTTGGGCAACGGCCATAGTAAAAATGCTTTGCGAAAACCTCGATACCGTCTATTGGTATATGCGTAGCGATTACGCTATTGAACACATCAAACGCAACGATCACAATCCTAGTTATTTGAGCTCTGTAGAGTTCAATCCAGAGCAATTATGCCTTTCAAGCGATATTAATGAAATAGTAAGCCAAGCAGATCTTTGTATATTTGCAGTACCTAGTGCTTTCTTTTCTAAAGAATTGGAAAAGCTTACGGTTTCTTTAAAGGATAAAATAATATTCAGCGCCATAAAAGGTATCGTTCCAGAAACGGGTCTTATAGTAGGAGAGCATTTCCATGAGCATTATGATATTGAATTTGAAAATATAGGTGTTCTTACTGGACCCTGTCATGCAGAAGAGGTAGCCTTGGAAAGACTTTCTTATCTAACTATCGCCTGTGCAGATGAAGAAAAAGCAAAGTTTCTTGCAGAGCGTTTAGAAAGCGATTATATCAATTGTAAAATCAGCGATGATATCATAGGTACAGAATATGCTGCGATGTTGAAGAATATCTATGCCATTGCTGCTGGAATAGCTCATGGTTTAGGCTATGGTGATAATTTCCAGAGTGTATTGATGAGTAATGCCATACGTGAAATGAAGCGTTTTATCAAGAAAGTACATAAAATGAAACGCAATATTAATGACAGCGCTTATTTGGGCGACTTGCTGGTAACAGGATATTCTGGATTCTCGCGCAATCGATTGTTTGGTAATATGATGGGCAAAGGATATACCGTAAGAAGTGCACAAATGGAAATGAATATGGTCGCCGAAGGTTATTACGCTACTAAAAGTGCTTTTAAAATCAATGAAGAAAAAGGAGCTAAAACTCCTATTCTAGATGCTGTTTACAGCATTTTATACGATAATAAAAACCCTAAAAAGGTATTTAATAAACTGGCTGATAAGCTGGATTAAAAATTAAAACAATACAATGTCAACACTTGCAAAAGATTTTGGGATGGACGTTGCTCTAGAGCAATTAGGCCTCAAAGAAACAAACCACGGAACATCAACTGGTAATCATCACTTCGGTAATGGAGCTACTATAACTTCTTCTTCTCCGGTAGATGGAGCGGTTATAGGAAAGTTAACCACTACAAGTCCAGAAGACTATGAAAAAGTAGTCACTAGCGCACAGGCTGCCTATAAAGATTGGAGAATGAAACCAGCGCCTTTGCGTGGTGAAATTGTTCGTCAATTCGGTGATGAATTAAGAAGATTAAAAGAACCTCTAGGTAAACTGGTTTCTTATGAAATGGGTAAATCGTATCAAGAAGGTTTAGGAGAAGTTCAAGAAATGATCGATATCTGTGATTTTGCAGTTGGTCTTTCTCGTCAGTTGCACGGTTTAACCATGCACTCAGAACGTCCTGGACATAGAATGTATGAACAGTACCATCCATTAGGAATAGTAGGAATCATTAGTGCTTTTAATTTTCCAGTGGCTGTTTGGGCCTGGAATACAGCGCTTGCATGGGTTTGTGGTGATGTGTGTATCTGGAAGCCAAGTGAAAAAACACCTCTTTGTGGTGTGGCCTGTCAGAATATCATCGCAACAGTTCTTAAAAACAACAACCTGCCAGAAGGAATCTCTTCCCTAGTAAATGGAGATTATAAAGTAGGAGAAATGATGTCTACAGATAAGCGCGTGCCACTTATCAGTGCTACAGGTTCTATTCGTATGGGAAGAATTGTTGCCAGTAAAGTAGCAGAACGTCTTGGGAAGTCATTATTGGAATTAGGTGGTAACAATGCCATTATAGTAACTCCAGATGCCGATTTAAAAATGACTGTAATAGGTGCCGTTTTTGGAGCTGTAGGAACTGCTGGACAGCGTTGTACTTCTACACGTCGTCTAATTGTTCATGAATCTATGTATGATAAAGTAAGAGATGCCGTAGTTGCGGCTTATGGCCAGTTAAAAATAGGTAACCCATTAGATGAGAACAACCACGTAGGTCCAGTAATCGATACAGATGCTGTTGCTAACTACAACCATGCTTTAGAGCAAGTTGTCATACAAGGCGGTAAAGTTCTTGTAGAAGGTGGTGTACTTTCTGGTGCTGGTTATGAAAGCGGTTGTTATGTAAGACCTGCGATTGCAGAAGCTACTAACGATATGCAAATCGTACAACACGAGACTTTTGCTCCGGTATTGTATTTATTAAAATACTCTGGTACGGTAGAAAATGCTTTGGAACAACAAAACGGTGTAGCACAAGGATTATCTAGTGCGATCATGACCAATAACCTAAGAGAAGCAGAACATTTCTTATCTCAAAGAGGATCTGATTGTGGTATTGCAAACGTCAACATAGGAACTAGTGGTGCTGAGATAGGTGGCGCCTTTGGTGGAGAAAAAGATACTGGTGGTGGACGTGAGTCTGGATCTGATGCTTGGAAAATCTACATGAGAAGACAGACCAACACGATCAATTACACTACTGAGTTGCCTCTTGCGCAGGGAATCAAATTTGATTTGTAAGAAGTAATTTCTTTATATGTTATCAAAAACCGCCTTAGAAATAAGGTGGTTTTTTTGTGCTTTTATTTCAGCTTTTCAGATTCGACATGCCAACTATTTATGTTGGCATCGTCTGAATCCTATCGGGATGTATTTTATGTAAAATAGAATCTGAAACAAAATAAAGCTACACTTCGACAAGCTCATTGTGACTTTTATTTCAACCTTTTGGATGCTACATGCAAACATTCGCGCAAATACCGCGGGGATTTCATCAAGAAGATGTTGATGAAATCCAGAAATACAATCCTAGATGCAGACTTAGGTACGCATCTAGGATATGAATATATCAATCCTCCAAAATTAACTCCAGTACCTGATGGTCACCATTGTTAAGCTTCGACCATCTACGAGAATAAGAGTAGGATGTGATGTAGCCTTAGATGATCCAAATACTACAAGGATAAATAAGGCAGTAAAATTAGTCGACATTCATGAATATAGACCAGTACATAGATTTATATGACGGATTATCAGATATAAAAATATAATTTTATTGAAGTTAATCACTAATATACAACAAGATAAATGTTAAAAGCCTTAATTATAATAAGATGCGCAATAACCTAAAATGGATTTTTTCTGTTTTAATAACCGTCATAACAATGCTAATTTTTTTTACCAGTTGTGAGAGGGAACAATTAGAAGAAGCTAGTTCTGAAATTAACTTTCCTAAACTTGAAGGCAGAACGACAACTGTAAAGGAATTGCTACGACAACCTGCATTAAGGGATAAAATCCTGTCATTATCGTCTAATAGTCAAAACAAATCTACCAATAGTTCAGCCATACAAATTGACACTAGTTTTGTAAAAATTATCGAAACAAACCAGTATGATTCTTATACCTTTCAAGTAGTACAAGATAGTATAGAGAAGCAATTTGTATTGAGAAATTATATACTCACCGTAGTTAATGATTCCACTTACGTCCAGCATTTAGTTGACTATACAGTTCTATCAGGACATGCTTACGATATGGATCATATTAGTTTAACTCAAGTCTTTGGGGATGACTTATTGCCTAGTTTCATGAAGTGCTCTTCGACCATTACAATTCCATACACTAGTTGTTATATGGTTCATTGCAATAGACCTGGTCAACATACAGACCCTGAAGATCTTGATTGTTCTGCAGAAATTAGAGCTTATGAAATGTGTGTTACTCGATGGCTTTTTTTAGAAGCTGGAGATAGTGCCTGTAGTGGTGGAGATTCAGACGGAGTAATTGATGATTCTGCAACGCGTAATTCATCTGGTGGCAGTTTATCTGATGACCTTGTGATTCCAGTAGAACCCAATGATGGAAGAGAAGTCAGACCATTAGTAACAGTTTCTGATACTACCCAAGCATTTTTTAATACTTTAAATAACCCTACAGAAATAGCTCTCTATAATTTTATTCAAAATTTTCATTAGAATGAGTTGAGAAACAACATTAATAATTTTATAAGGTCAGAATATAATTCCCAAGAGGCACTGGCGTATGTTAGACAGGTTATTGGACGAGCTACATCAGAGAATGAAAATGATATTAATGTAATCGCAACTGCTCTTGCAATTGATAGATTGGATGACCCCATATTTGGCGATGCAATAGAATTTTATTTGATATCCAGATATAAAGGATATCTATTAGTTGAAACTTCTTCTTATTCAATGAGTGGAAATTCTGTTACAGTTCAAGACTATACATTATTACCTCATTATGATAGCGACAACAATTTATCATTCTACACCGCAGCGAGATATAACTCTAACGGATCACTTTTAAATGATATTGAGTACTTAGTAAAAGCAGATGCTCTTGATGATTTTCGAGAAAAAATTGAAACTTATAGAGCTGCAGCAAATATATTTTATATCAGAGGTATTCCTTCTGAAGGAGATATCGCCATGGCATCAGGGGATTTTATTAATGGATTAAGTAATTTATGGGCGCAAGCTTTAACAGACCCCACTTATTACATATATGCTGCACATGTGTTCGTGGGTATTTCAACAAATGTAAGGTCAGTACACTCGGCTACTCCTTTAGCAAACAACACGAATAAAATAAGATTTACTTCAATTTCGGGATCTAGAGCGACTGTAAACATTCAAATTCAAAATAGAACAATGGCAGATTTCAAAAACTTGATCAGTAATAAGCTAAATAAACCATGGGTAGATAGGTTAAACTCCAACAATCAACCACTTCAAATAATTATAGATGGAAATTATAAATATGTAGCTAGAGACTTTGCTACAAGTGCTGGCTTAGATAAAACGATTAGTTATTTTAGAAATGGAGTAGAAATTGGTAAATTTAGATTTAATAATTAAAGTAAATGATGAATATTACAGGGCTATCAAAAGTCATCTTTTTGTCTACATATCAAAAGCATACAGATTGTTTAGGTGATGTGATTAATTTCTTAGAGAAATTTGCTCCAGATTTATATAACAATGATGAAGAGTTGTTGGAAATTTTAGTATTTATCGTAAGAATTATGTACAGATCTGAAAATGTTAGCTTTTTAGATGAGGATATTGACGGAAAACCTTTGAAATCAGAAGAGGAATGGATTAGAATGTTGAGGAGTCATTGGAAAAATGGAGACCAAATAGATAAGGAAAATGCTATATTTTTTATCATTAAAAAACCTCGAGAATTTGATCCTGAGAAGTTTGATAAAGGAATTTTTATTTTTACAGATTAATGATTTTTATACTATTCTCAAAACCGCCTTAGAAATAAGGTGGTTTTTTTGTGCTTTTATTTCAGCTTTTCAGATTCGACATGCCAACTATTTATGTTGGCATCGTCTGAATCCTATCGGGATTTATTTTATGTAAAATAGAATCTGAAACAAAATAAAGCTACACTTCGACAAGCTCATTGTGACTTTTATTTCAACCTTTTGGATGCTACATGCAAACATTCGCGCAAATACCGCGGGGATTTCATCAAGAAGATGTTGATGAAATCCAGAAATACAATCCTAGATGCAGACTTAGGTACGCATCTAGGATATGAATATATCAATCCTCTTATAATTAACTCCAGTACCTGATGGTCACCATTGTTAAGCTTCGACCATCTACGAGAATAAGAGTAGGATGTGATGTAGCCTTAGTTGATCCAAATACTACAAGGATAAATAAGGCAGTAAAATTAGTCGACATTCATGAATATAGACCAGTACATAGATTTATATGACGGATTATCAGATATAAAAATATAATTTTATTGAAGTTAATCACTAATATACAACAAGATAAATGTTAAAAGCCTTAATTATAATAAGATGCGCAATAACCTAAAATGGATTTTTTCTGTTTTAATAACCGTCATAACAACGCTAATTTTTTTTACGAGTTGTGAGAGGGAACAATTAGAAGAAGCTAGTTCTGAAATTAACTTTCCTAAACTTGAAGGCAGAACGACAACTGTAAAGGAATTGCTACGACAACCTGCATTAAGGGATAAAATCCTGTCATTATCGTCTAATAGTCAAAACAAATCTACCAATAGTTCAGCCATACAAATTGACACTAGTTTTGTAAAAATTATCGAAACAAACCAGTATGATTCTTATACCTTTCAAGTAGTACAAGATAGTATAGAGAAGCAATTTGTATTGAGAAATTATATACTCACCGTAGTTAATGATTCCACTTACGTCCAGCATTTAGTTGACTATACAGTTCTATCAGGACATGCTTACGATATGGATCATATTAGTTTAACTCAAGTCTTTGGGGATGACTTATTGCCTAGTTTCATGAAGTGCTCTTCGACCATTACAATTCCATACACTAGTTGTTATATGGTTCATTGCAATAGACCTGGTCAACATACAGACCCTGAAGATCTTGATTGTTCTGCAGAAATTAGAGCTTATGAAATGTGTGTTACTCGATGGCTTTTTTTAGAAGCTGGAGATAGTGCCTGTAGTGGTGGAGATTCAGACGGAGTAATTGATGATTCTGCAACGCGTAATTCATCTGGTGGCAGTTTATCTGATGACCTTGTGATTCCAGTAGAACCCAATGATGGAAGAGAAGTCAGACCATTAGTAACAGTTTCTGATACTACCCAAGCATTTTTTAATACTTTAAATAACCCTACAGACATAGCTCTCTATAATTTTATTCAAAATTTTCATTAGAATGAGTTAAGAAGAGAAATAAATGATTATTTGAGGTCAGGGCTTAACTCGCAAGAGGCTCAAGATTTTGTAAAATGGTTAATAGATTTTGCCATTATAAAAGAAGATCCGACTCCTTGCGGATGGAACAGTAACCACGATTGTCTGGTGTCAATAAATAGAATGGCACAAGGGTTAAGAAGGTTTCATGGAGCACAAGGGGCAGAAGTTGCGGCCTATTTTGAAAGTGTACTATCAGATATTAATACAAGCCCCTCAGAATATACGGTTAATGATATACAGGAAATTTATAATGTTGCTTTAAATATTACTAAGCAGTATAACAGCAGAATGATACATTCAATAGTAGTAGGGTTTGTAGACGGAGTAACCCCTATAATTGAAATAGCATTATTTGAGGTTGGTGGTACCATAGCAGTTAGGCTTCTTCAAAGAATACCTCTTTCTTGGGTTCTTAGAGGTGACCGGTTAAATAATTTAGTCAGGAAAGTGGGCTTGATGGGTGAAGTTGGTGCTCAAAATTCTATTAGAATAGTTAAGACTAATGCACCCGTAGCTAATTCAAGAGGTATTTTCAATACCTTGACTAAAAATAAAATAGGTAATTTTGTAACCGGTTCAAACGGTTCTATAAGTGCAAATATGGGGAGTGGTAATTTTATTATTTATAGACCTGTAACAGCATCTACCTCTAATTTTCCAGCAACAATTTCTTTAGACTTCAGGGCTGGAGGCATATGGACTCAAGTCAGAAATGTAAAATTTATAACACCGTGATAATTAAAAAAGATCTATTTAAAGAAGATAAAATTGGGTTATTTGCACCTGATGGAGTTGAATTTATATACAATGTTCTAGAAAATTTGGGTTATTATAAGGACTTTAGTAAGAATTTTACTACAGAAGAAGCTAGGAGCCATGGATTGCAATCAATTGAGATTCTATGCAATCTAGAACTAATTGAAATATTTAGCTGGGGGATTCATATTCCCAAAATTTCTAAAAGAGATTTTTCTAAAAGAGAATTAATTGAATATTTGAGAGAAGTTTGGTTTGTTGGTGCTAGTACACAAGATTTTTACAGCATGCCTATGATTAAATATAAAGATTGGTATTTAAAAGCACTAGAAGAAAAAGGCTTAACTCATACAACTCATTGGAAAACCTTTGTAAAAGAACAAATAGGTGATCTAGAGCAATGGATAGAAGAAGTTAGGCCTTGAGCTCAACTAGAAGCTGGAGACAGTGCCTGTAGTGGAGGAGATTCAGACGGAGTAATTGATGATTCTGCAACGCGTAATTCATCTGGTGGCAGTTTATCTGATGACCTTGCGATTCCAGTAGAACCCAATGATGGAAGAGAAGTCAGACCATTAGTAACAGTTTCTGATACTACCCAAGCATTTTTTAATACTTTAAATAACCCTACAGACATAGCTCTCTATAATTTTATTCAAAATTTTCATTAGAATGAGTTGAGAAACAACATTAATAATTTTATAAGGTCAGAATATAATTCCCAAGAGGCTCAAGATTTTGTAAAATGGTTAATAGATTTTGAAATTCTTAATGAAGAAGGAATACCTTGTGGATTGGATCACGACTGCCTTGCATCAATCAATACTATGGCTGCAGGGTTGAGAAGATTTCATGGACCTGAAGGAGATGTTACTGCATCATATTTTGAAGATGTAGTTACAGATATAGAAAATTCATTCGATTACACTAATGGTGATATACAAGATATATATGATACTTTTAAATCCATAACTCGACAGTACAATGCTCAAATGACGGCGGCTATTGTTGGAGCTTATGTTGATGTAGCAGAGATATTACTTGAAATTGCACTTTTTGAAGTAGGTGCGCCAGCTGCTATAAAATTACTGCAAAAGATTCCAATAAGCTGGGTTTTGAGGGGAACGCGTTTAAATAATACAGTTAGTAAAGTTGGATTATGGGGAACTAGAAGTGGTGGAAACAATTCGATTAGAATATTTAAAACCAATGCTCCAGTATCAAAAGCTAGTGAAACATTTACCGCACTTACTAAAGATAAAATAGGTAATTTGGTAATTCAATCCAATGGCTCAAGAATAGCAAATATGGGCAATGGAAATTTTATTACATTCAGACCAGTAACCGCTTCAGGATCCAATTTCCCTGCAACCCTTCAATTAAATTTTCCGAGTATCTATAATAATCCAAGGATAATCAAGTTCACTAGCTTATGATAAAAAAGTCAAATTTATTTAATGAAGAAAATTTAAATATTTTCACTCCAGATGGAATAGAATTTATTCATTTTATCTTGGCTAATATTGGATACTATCAAGTTTTAAATGATAAATCACATCTTACAGCCCAAGCTCGTGCAGATGGACTGAAAGTTGTTGAGATATTATGCGATATGGAGTTAATAGAAGTATTTCACTGGGGTCAAGAAACACCAAACATTTCTAAAACAAACTTTGAAAAAACCGAATTAATTGCTTTTCTAAGAAAAGTTTGGAAAATAGGAACAGAAACCCATGAGTTCGATGGACTTCCTATGTTTATATATAAAAAATGGTATCTAGATGCACTAGAAGAAAAAGGCTTAACTCATACAACTCATTGGAAAACCTTTGTAAAAGAACAAATAGGTGATCTAGAGCAATGGATAGAAGAAGTTAGGCCTTGAGCTCAACTAGAAGCTGGAGACAGTGCCTGTAGTGGTGGAGATTCAGACGGAGTAATTGATGATTCTGGAACGCGTAATTCATCTGGTGGCAGTTTATCTGATGACCTTGTGATTCCAGTAGAACCCAATGATGGAAGAGAAGTCAGACCATTAGTAACAGTTTCTGATACTACCCAAGCATTTTTTAATACTTTAAATAACCCTACAGACATAGCTCTCTATAATTTTATTCAAAATTTTCTTCAGAATGAGTTGAGAAACAACATTAATAATTTTATAAGGTCAGAATATAATTCCCAAGAGGCACAGGAATTTACTTTAGAATTAATCCTAGAACTTCAAAGTAGAACAATAGTAGAGATATATGAACAAGACCCATATGGAATCTGGGGAGCGCTAACCGAAGAGGAAAAGAGATTAGCAATATTCAATACAAGCTTATTTTATGTCTGAAAACAGAGTAGTTGCCTTTGATATAACAGAAGAGTTCTTCCCAAGTAATAATGCACCACACCTTTATTATGGTATTAATGATAAGAAAGATGCGTTTAGGCATGCATTTTTCAATGCAATAAACACAAAATTTGCAGGTAGATTTATTGCAGAACAATTTTCAAATGCTCATGAAACAGGAACGCCTTTAAGGTGGATTAAAGAAAGAGAAATGGATTTGTTTAATAACAATGTTGGTCATAACCTAGGAGAGAGTAATAGAGATTTAAGTCATGCAGTATTAAAGTTATTAGTTTGGGATGCTGCTGTAAATGGTGACTTAAATTAGTTACTTCCTATAGATTATAATGACCCCAACTTTATGGATAATCCTATAACACCAGAGCCTAGAGATGGCAATCATGGAATATCTGATTTAACTCGTCAATTTTCAACTGATCAATAATGAAAAATAAACTTTTAATATTATTTATAGTTATCAATCTAATAGCTTGTAGCTTTTTTGATAATCAATCTGTGTTCTTTAATTTGAAAAACTCGAGTTCTCAACCTATCGAAGAAATTATAATTACCAACGGTGTTGACTCATTGAGATTAGATAGACTAGATGCAAATACCGATAAAAGGGTAAATTTAAAATGGGAAAAGATGAAGGTTAAAGGTAGTTTTGGTTTGCATGCAATTATCAAAGAAAAAGATACGACATTACATTTTGGTTATTTTGATGCTTTAGGTTCCATATAAAACATAGAATATAATGTTTATTTTACTGATACCTTGAGTATTTCCGCAGGATCTGAAGTTGTAAAACAATAGAATAAGACTTTTTAGGGCCGCCTTAGAAATAAGGCGGTTTTTTTGTAACTAATTCTATAGAAATCTAAAAGATTTAGACAAGTAAATTTAACTGTCAACACCCATTTTTTTAATAGTTCAAAACTCTTTATATTTAAGAGTTAATTCAAACCTTTAAATTATGTTTAAACACAGAAACACAGAAATTTAACTGGGTCATACCGTTTTTGTTCACACTCACTGCATTCATTTTTATTGTAAGTAGTTGTGAGCGAGATGCTGTTATAGAAGAGGAAACCAATCTAAAAGAAAGTACCATACAAGTTAATAAGATAACCAAAGAACAAATGTTATCTAACCATGAGTTAAAGAGATCGCTATCAGAAATTACCTCTAAATCAAAGAATCAACTTCTTAGCGTTTATGACAGCGTCAATCAATTGTTTATTGATGACACTTATGCAAGTCAAATTATAAGTGGTGATTATGAAAGTTATAATATACCTGCGTATAAAATAAACCAAGATTCTACCGTATTGTATAACGTGTTTTTAGAAAAACAGATGGATGGTACTTTTGAATCCTATTTGTTGAGCTATTATTATCAAAACAATGTAGATGCAGATTTAAGTCAAGAAGTTATATCTTTCTCAAAAGAACAACTATCTACAAATTTTCAAATTAATACTGATTTTAGAACCTGTGGACTTAGTGGAGTTACGTGTAATTGTTACACTCTCATGAGAGAATATGTTGACCTTGAAAATTATGTTTATAGATGGGATTATGTGGCATGCACTAATGAAAGCATTGACGATGGAGATAGCGCAAGCGGCGGTATTCCTTCTAACGACCCTCCTGATTCAAACGTACCCAGCGATCCTATCGACTCTAATCCTATAGATACAAATCCAGAAGAAAATCAAGGTAGTAATGGAGGCTTTAGCGATGGTACTACCATCATAGGAGCTACAGATAGTAATTGCCCACAATCAAGTGTACCATCACTGGGAGATGGGAGGTGTGGATCGCTTTCTGATCCTATCATTGGCGATGAACAATTTATTACTATTGATGGACCAGAAGAGGAAATTACTGATATTGCAGATTATTTAGCTGTTTTTGATATGTCATCATCAGCAGTAATTACCATTCAAGTTGATCAACCAATACCAAATTCAAGGGAACCTTTTGTCGTTGATGGAATAAACGTAGATGTTGGTCATTCTTTTTTGACCATCCAACAGGGTTCTACAGTTAGGAGCTTTGGATTTTATCCAGATGGAATAAGCAAACCTACAGCCCCTACTGAATCAGGTATTTTTGGTAATGATCAAGTTCATGAAATTGATGTAAACGGTAATGTGAACGCCACAGCATCTGAATTAAGCAGAATTATCGCATTGGCAATACAATATAGCAACGAGGACTATAATTTAAACAATCAGAATTGTACTGATTTTGTTTTGGACGCTTCAAATATATTAGGTCTAAATTTTGGAGATGCTGGAGGTACGTGGTTACTTGGTGCAGGATCAAATATAGGAGCTTTAGGACAAGTGCTCAGAAGTCAAATTAACTCAGGTAACTTAAATGGCAGTACTTCAACTGGAACTAGCCCATTAAATTCAAATTAATTTTTATGAAATATTTTATTTTTATTTTACTAATCAATTCTTGTGTTCATCTAAATGAAAATCAAGATCAGAAATCAATAGCAAAAAACTTTGCTTATGATTTATATTTTACAGAAAAAACCTATGATACTGTATTAGAGGAGTATACCGTTTTAACAAAAGATGAGATTACCAAGGGAGGTGATTACCTAAAACAAATCTTTAATATGTATAGAGAATCAAGTAAAGACAAAACTGTACGCGATAAGGATGATTTGAAAGTGGAAAAATATGAAGTAAAAAAACATAAGGATATTGTCCATTATGATATGGACTTAAATTATGATTATTACATATATTTTATTGAAGATGAACCATTAGGAACAGTCATATTCAACAAAAAAAATAAGATTGTTTCTTTCTTTCCCGAAATCCATAAACCAAAAACAAAAAACAAAAGCTATTAAAGCTGCATTTCTAATAGATATAGTTAATAGTTATCAAGGATTCTTAGAAAAACAGAAATAACTTTTATGTTCAAAATAGATGATGACTCCTTTATTCCTTTACTGATTCAAGCGGTTATTGTGTTATTTAATATCTTTTTGATTATCATAATAATTAGATGGATAAGAAAAAGGTTAAAAAAATCAAAAATTTCTTAATTGAATAATCAAGTAGGATTTATAATGTTTAAGTCTTTCACTTTTTATTGTTCAAATTTATAAAAAAATTAAAAACAGGAATAAATAGCACCTTTTAAAGCACATCTAAGGATGCGAGCTTTTAAAAAATGTACTTGTAAAGTGCAAGTCTTATTTTAAAAAATGCAAATGGTTTAAGCTATTACAAATACCTTAAAAAACCATCGCACCACAGAGGTGCTCTCAATTTGATTTTTTTATCGTATCGTATTTTAAAAACGTAAAGTATTTATTTTTATAGATGCGGACTTAAGTCCGCATCTATGAAAATATCAATCCTCTAGGATCTTCTCCAAAACCTTCAAATAATCCTCCTGATTATTTACAAAGTCCAGATCTGTTACATCGATCACTTTTACTTTGAGTTCTTGTTGTGATCTTATAAATTCGGCATAGCCTTGTTGGATTTTTGAGAGGTAGCTGGCTTCTATATTTTGCTCGTAATCGCGACCGCGTTTTTTAATATTTTCTAGCAACCGCTCTTCGGTCTGGTAGAGGTAAACGTATAAGTCGGGCTTTACCAGTTCTTTATACATCATATTAAAAAGACGTTTGTACAACGAGTATTCTTCTTTTTCTAGGGTTATTTTACTAAAAATCAAAGATTTGATCACGTAATAATCTGCAATGGTAAATTCTTTAAAGAGATCTTGTTGCGCTACTTCATCACTTAATTGCTGGTAACGATCGGCCAGAAAAGACATTTCTAAGGGGAACGAATAGCGTTCTTTATCTTTATAGAAAAGCGGTAAAAAAGGATTGTCTGCAAAACGTTCTAAGACTTGTTTGGCATTAAAATCTTCTGATAGTTTATGGGTCAGGCTGGTTTTTCCACTTCCTATATTCCCTTCTACAGCTATAAAGTTGAGGTCTTGGATGGGATACCGCTTTCGCGAAAGCGGAATTTCAAAATCTACCATCTTTTCTAAAGGCTCTAGAGTACTCGAAAGCTCTGCCATGCTTTTATTCAAAATAGGATGTATAACCTTATAAGCAATGTCCACTAGTGGTTGCAGGACAAAATTGCGTTCGTGCATTCTTGGATGCGGTATTTGTAAATCAGGAGTAGTGATCACTTGATCATCAAAAAGAACAATGTCTAAGTCAATCACCCGATCCTCATAATTTTTACCAGTGCGAGGCACTCGACCCATATCACGCTCTATTTGTTGTAAAATAGCAATTGTCTCTTGTGCATTTTTACGGGTATTTACTAGAATGCACGTATTTAAAAAATCGCCTCCAGTAAATCCCGCCGCAGGGACTTCATAAACACTCGCAGTGGAAATGATCAAGCCTAGACGTTGCTCCATACGACGAGAAGCGTCCAGCAAGTGCTGTTTTCTATCACCCAGGTTGCTTCCTAAAGCGATGAATGTTTTATGATTATGATTGGAGTGGATGTTCTTAATTTTTGCAGCAAATTAAGGAATATTGACCAACTCTTGAACTACTTTTACGACTAATTATGAAGACACTCACAGGTAAAAAGTTACAGCTCGCACACCGTATTTATCTCGTATTAGCTGCTTTATTCATTTGCTCGCTGGTCGTTTCTAATTTGATTTTTCAAAAGTTTTTTTACTGGAATCCATTCGGTTGGTTTAATTTTGAAATTTCGGTAGGATTATTGCCCTATCCTATTACCTTTTTGGTTACCGATTTAGTGAGTGAGATTTATGGACGTCGCAAGGCAAATGATTTGGTACTGGCAGGAATATTTGCATCGGTTTTTAGTCTTGGGATAATAGCTGTGGCTGACGTTGCTCCTGCGATTGATGCAAGTCCTATACAAGACGCTGTTTTTAATAAAGTTTTTGGCGCGACAACTATTGCAGTGATGGCTAGTATGACCGCTTACTTGTTTGCTCAATTTATAGATATCCAGATTTATCATTTTTGGAAAAGAATTACAGGTGGCAAAATGCTTTGGTTGCGCAACAACTTCAGTACTATATTTTCACAGTTTGTTGACACTATGAGCGTCTTATTATTGTTATGTTATTATGAAGTCTTATCCTGGGAACAATTCTGGCCTTTATTAATAGCTGGATTTCTCTTTAAGATGCTTGTTGCATTGCTAGACACGCCATTATTATATGGAGGCGTTTTCATTTTTAGGCGACTGTTCGGGTTGGAAATGGGAGAAGAAATAAAAATTGATTAAAAAAACATCATGAAAAAAATATTTAAAATAGCAGGAATTACCTTGCTCGCTGTGATCATCTTGATTGTAGCTGCGCCTTTTTTCTTTAAAGACCAAATTGCCCAAATCATTAAGGACAAGCTCAATGCTTCTATGGAGGCGCAAATTGATTTTGCTGAGGTAGATTTGAGTCTTTTCAGATCATTCCCAGACGCACAACTCCACATAGAAGGTTTTTCTATCATCAATAAAGCCCCATTTGCCGGTGATACGTTGTTTTACGGTAAAGAAGTGAAACTAGACCTGCCTATAGGTGATTTGTTTAACGACGCTAGCGAGCCTATTCATATTAACGAGCTGATGGTTAATCAAGCGGTTGCAAGATTTACAGTAGATGAAAACGGCAATTCTAGTTGGGATATTGCTAAGGATACCGCTTCCGCGAAAGCTAATGATCCACAAGTCACTGAGGAAGGTACAGGATTCTCTTTTGACTTAAAACATTACGAGGTGACAGACTCTGAACTTACTTACGAAGATACCTCCACTAAAAATAAGCTCGTGCTTTCTAATATAAATCACTCTGGAAACGGAGATTTTTCATTAGGCAAGAGTACGTTAGCCACCTACACAGAGGCATTAGTTTTTTACGGGTTGGACGGTATGCAATACTTATCTGGTCAAAAGGTAAAACTGGATGCAGATATTCTTATGGATTTAGATAATCAAAAATATACCTTTCAAGAAAACAAAGGCTTTGTCAATGATCTAGAATTAAAGATGAATGGTTTTGTACAATTAGAGGAATTGTATACGATGGTTGATGTAAGTTTTGAGACACCATCATCTGACTTTAAAAACTTCTTTGCTGTAATTCCAGAAACCTATCGTAAAAATTTAGACGGCATCACTACCACCGGAGATTTTATAGTAAACGGTATCATAAAGGGGGAATTAGATGATAATCGCATTCCTAAAATGGATATCAAGATCAGCTCAAAAAATGCTTCTTTTAAATATCCAGATTTACCTAAAACAGTTACGAACATCAATATAGATGCACAACTTAAAAACGATACAGGAAATGTCGACGATACTTATTTCAACGTGGCGCAAACCTCTTTTAATATTGGGAGTGATAGAATAAGCGGTAATGCAATGATCAAAAACCTGACAACTAATATGGATATTGATCTAAATGCAAAGGGGAATCTAGACTTTCAAAACCTAGCTCAAGCATTTCCTTTGCCAGAAGACATGAATATTGACGGGAAGTTAGCATTGGATATGGCAGCTAAGTTTGATATGGAAAGCATCGAGAAAGAACGCTATGAACGTATCAATACTAGAGGAACGGCCAGCCTTACCAACTTCAGATATGAAGGTGATGCACTTATCAAACCTTTAGTGATTAAGAAGGCGAGTATTGATATGACTACCTCTAGAATAGAGCTAAAAGATTTTGATGCTCAAACAGGCAATACCGATTTAAATGCAAAGGGTACCATCAATAATTTGCTCGGATTTTTGCTTCAAGACCAAGACTTAAAAGGAACTTTTACTTTAAAGTCTAACACACTAGACGCTGCCGATTTTATGACAGCTGTAGAGGTGGCTCCTGCCCAAAAAGCAAACCAAACAACTCAAACATCCACATCTGCAACAACTGAAGATGCGATTAAGATTCCAGCTTTTCTGGATGCCAACTTAGATTTCCAAGCAAATCGAGTGTTGTACGATGGTCTAGAGCTCAAAAACGTAAGCGGTGTAGCTTTGATTAGAGATGAAACTTTGACCTTAAACAATACGACGACTGATATTTTTGACGGTAACATAGCTGTCAACGGTTCAGTTTCCACTAAGGGAGCTACTCCAGTTTTCAATATGGCGCTGGACATGAAGAATCTAGATATCGCAAAGTCTTTTGAAGGTTTTGATATGTTTAAATCCTTTGTTCCTATTATTAGTGCTTTACAAGGTAAGATCAATACAGATATAGCCCTTTCGGGGTCATTAGATAAGCAACTTTCTCCTATTTTGAGTACACTGGCAGGAGATGCTATTGCACAATTACTGACTAAAGAAATCAATGCTACTAATAACCCGTTATTAGGTAAATTAGATCAAAAATTGAGTTTTATAAATCTTAATAAATTTGATGTTTCTGAAATTACAACCAAGCTTAATTTTAAAGATGGAGCGGTGCAAGTAGCACCATTTGATTTTAATATCAAAGGGATTAAGGCTACGGCGAGTGGTAAGCACAGTCTTACTAATGAGATGGATTATACCTTGTCATTAGATGTTCCTGCAAAATACTTTGGTAAAGAAGGTGCCAGCTTACTTTCTAAATTAGAGGACAAGGAAGTGGAAAGTATCTCAGTTCTGGTACCGGTTAAGTTTACAGGTTCATTTTTGAGTCCTAAAATTGATTTGAATCTTGATCTTGCGGTAAAAAACTTAACCAATCAAATTATAGAGATCCAAAAACAAAAATTAAAAGACAAAGGAGAAGAAGCAGTAGGTAGTGCTATTGGTGATCTTATTAACGGAAATAACCCTTTAAATGGTATTAAGGATGTGATAGGGGGTAATGGAAAACCTAAAGACTCTACTAGTACTGCTAAGCCACAAGACCCAATTAAGGAAGCTGCGGGGAATGCTATTAAAGACTTGTTTGGGCGTAAAAGAAAGAAAGTGGCAGATACTACCAAAACAAAATAGGTTTTTAGAAAATGAAATGTAGAGCTTCTCAATTATCTTTTTGAGGAGCTTTTTTTGTTCCTTATATTTTTTCGCTTAAATATTTCCAACCCCTTTTTGGCACATATTGTAAGTGTAGTTTTAGATTTTTTCTAGACTTGATATTGGTGCTATTAAAATATTGATTCCAGAGATCTTTGTAGTTGATCTCGCTGGAGTTTATACGTAGCGCAGTCGCACTGCGAAAGCTACCTGACACAGCAATAGCACTGTTTTTTTCTGAAACACTAGTATTTAAAACGCCACCTTGACCACGGGCTTTTTTAAAATCAATTTGGACTTCTTGCACCGTTTCTAGATCATAGCTGATTCCAAAATTGCGTTTTAAGTCATAAATAATCCACTTCTGGTCTGTATAAAGGTTTTTAAAATGACCAGCTATAAGTGGTAGTACGTTAAAGTCTGGTTCTATATTAGCATAGTAGATTTCTTCATCGATCAATTGTAAACGCACAAAGGCCTCCATACGCTGTTTCTCGTGATGCACCATTTTTGCCGCTTGAGTAATCTTCAGAACCGTAGAGTTAGCACAGTCACCACTTGGTGGTTTTTGAGCACTGAAAGTCATTTTTAAATACTCATAAATCGTGTTTTCGATTCCGATGATTTCACTTAAAAAAGCACAGTATACCTGATGAGAATCTTGGTGCTCGCATAAAGAGTTAAAACGTTTCCATACACGTTGCGCCTTATCAGGATCTGTAATAACCAGTTCTGTACCCTCAAAAAGGTCGTTTTGCTCACGAGAGTCTAAAGCGATGATGGGCAGTTTGATCTTGCGATCGTAAATAGTGAAAATAGCCGTCATCAAACCGTTTAAACTACCGTCATATAAAAGCGTAGTGGTCATGAGAAAATATTTAATTGGTGACTGGAATCCTTATGTTGTTTGCTGCTAGGGTTGATCATGTTCAGGTATCTTATCTATTTTGTTTTTTCATGCCGTGGCAGGAAGGCATGGGTTACGACTATCTCGCTTTCTATTCATATCTCGATGGATTTATCTGGTAATTCTTGTTTGCGATACCCATTGCTATTTCCCATTCTGCGATCTTTTAGGTTGGACTGTTTATCCAGTCGCTGCATCGTCTGCGGATTCTCTTCTGCATACCGTGGGTCTTGAATGTAATCTGCTTTTTGCATGTCGTGGACCTCGATGGAATAGAAATCAAACTCTTCCACAACCTTGCCGTATATTTTATAGATGCCACTACCTCTAAAATGGATTTTTGCTGCTACTGGAGGAAACATAACCGTATCAAAAAAATGACCCTTACAATCTAAAAAAGTACCAAACTGCATGCGTTTTCCTTTTGCCGTATGCGTTGTTTTGATATTTACTACGTAGCCATAAATCAAAATCATTTTCTTGTTATGCGCTTTCATGTCTTCACGACTATGATTGTTTTTAGGCAGCTCTACTAATAAGTCAAAATGGGAACACAATGGAAAACCTAAAAGTTCTATCTGTTCATAAGCCAATTCCTGATTTGTAGTATGGAGTTGAGGGATTTTGGCTTCTCTATACTCTGGAACAAACAGTTTGTTTTGAATATATTTTTGTGGTGATTTATCAAGTTTATAATGTGCTTGCCACAACAATTCATAACGATCCATTGCTGTAAACCTAAAAGCATTGATGCGTATTAAAATAGAAAGCTGATCCATACTGATAAAGACACGATTGATAAAGTCTTCTAGAGAGGTAAACCTTCCGTTCAAATGTCGCGCTTCTATGATGCGTACCATGGTTTTTCTCTCTAGTTCCTTGAGGTAACTGTAGCCTAGATAGATACTTCTTCCTTTAATAATGTTTGCAATATTGCTGTGATTAACACAGGGTGATTCTATAACAGCACCACACATTTTTGCTTCGTGTACGTAGAGTTCAGGTTGGTAAAAGCCACCGCCATTATTAAGTGTTGCTGTCATGTATTCTAACGGGAAATAACATTTTAAGTACAGACTTTGATAACTTTCTACAGCATAAGATGCAGAGTGACCTTTGGCAAAAGCGTAACCAGCAAAACTCTTAATTTGATTCCATATTTCTTTAGTTTGCTCTGGATCATGTCCTAAATCGATACAATTCTGAAAGTATTTTTGTTCCACTTTTTGAAATTCTTCACGGGATCGGTACTTACCGCTCATTCCACGGCGCAGTACATCTGCTTCGGCAAGGTCTAGTTTTGCATAGTAATGTGCTACCTTGATCACGTCTTCTTGATAAACCATGATGCCATAGGTTTCGGGCATAATTCCTTGCATGATGGGGTGTGCGTCCTTGCGTTTTTCTGGATATCGAGTGCGTAAAATAAACTCGCGCATCATCCCACTCTGTGCTACTCCGGGACGTATGACAGAGCTGGCAGCAACCAGTCCTATATAATCATTAGTAGCGAGTTTGCTGAGCAACATTCTCATAGCTGGAGACTCTATATAAAAGCAACCTATGCATTTTGCCTGTGAGATCATCTTATTGATTTCAGGGTCTTTCATAAACTTCTTTACATCAGTATGTAGGTTTGCTATAGGGGCATCTGGCTGGTTGTATTTAATAATCTCAATCGTGTCGCGTATTTTTCCCAAACCACGTTGCGCAAGAATATCAAATTTATGAATCCCAGCATCTTCGGCAATATGCATGTCAAACTGTACGGTACGGTAGCCTTTAGGAGGCAAACTTGTAGCGCTGTAATAGTGAATAGGTTTTTCGGTTATGAGAATTCCGCCAGCGTGAATGCTGGTGTAGTTGGGCATGTTTTTTATCAAATGACTGTATTTCAAAACCAATTGGTGCATTTGATCCAGACGTTCGGGGTGGAAATTACCTGTGGTGAGCATGTCAATATCTGCCTTTGGAAGACCAAAAACTTTCCCTAATTCTCTGATAACCGCACGGTACTGAAAGGTGTTGTAGGTGGCAAGCAGGGCGACATGATCAAATTCTTCAAAAATAAATCGAGTAATATCTTCCCGATCATCCCAAGAGAAATCAATATCAAAGTCTGGCGGACTCGACCTGTAGTCGTTGATGAAACGTTCAAAATAAAGATCGAGTTCTATGGGGTCTACTTCTGTGATCTGTAACAAATAGGCAAGAATACTGTTAGCTCCACTACCGCGACCTACGTAAAAGTAGCTTTTGCTACGTGCGTATTCACAAATACGCCAATTGATCAAAAAATAGGTGACAAAACCTTTCTTTTTTACAACACTTATTTCCTTTTCTATACGCTCAAAAACGTCTGTTTTATCTTCTTTATCTCCGTATCTATTTGCCACACCAGCATAAGCAAGTGTTCTTAGTTTTTGGTAATCTATCTCCTTACTGTCTGAATAGAGGTGTTGATTTGCATTGAGTTGAGCGTTCTCAAAGTCAAAATAGATCTTGCACTTTGCTAATAGGCATTTTGTGTTTTCAATGATAAAAGGATATGCTATAAAGAGTTCTTCTATTTCAAGAATAGGAATCATCTGATCTTCAAAATATCCTTGTTGAGACTCTGGCAACTGACTCAAAAGAATATTTAAATCCACACACCGCAGCAATCGGTGAGCGTTAAAATCTTTTCTTGTTCTAAAAGTCACTGTTTGCATGACCACTAACCGGTCCTTCATTTTTACATATGCTGTAAAAGGAAGTTTGCGTAATGCGGCGATAGAGATTCCTATAAATTCGCTTTCGCGAAAGCGAGTTTTCTCTAGCTCCACTACCATTTTAAATGGATATATGACAAAAGCATTATCAAAGGCTGGTGCCTGATCTGGAAATGGAATTTTGTTTTCTAGATGAAAGGATAAGTACTCGTTGAGTTCCTGAAATCCTTCGTTATTTTTAGCCATTCCTACGTACAGTTGTTGGTGCTTGTTTCTAAAATCAATACCTATCACTGCATTAAGATTGCTTTGAATACAAAGCCTAATAAAGTTAAGGCACGCACTGGTGTTGTTGATATCAGTTAGAACAATGGTTTTTACTCCGTTTTCTAGCGCAAGTGTTATCAGCTCTTCTTCATTAAAGGTGCCGTAACGCAAGGAGTAATAGGTATGGTTGTTTAGGTACAAATTAGTTGGTGAGTTTGTTTTATTTAAAGTGGTTTTCAAGAGTCTCAATCTTCAATAGGTAATTCATAACGAGCAGGGAGGTTTTTGAAATGCGTAATTAATTTGTTGGTTGTTCTGTTTTTCAATGTATAGGGCTTATTTCAATGTGCACCTATATTTTTTTAATTTTCCCTAATCCTATAGTTTGCAATGTGCGTTTATAACAAATAGTGATCCATCAAGCTGTGTTCTTATAATAACTAATAAAGGATTCATTGTTTGCGATGTGCGAGCACGACAGGGGGTAATCCATTAAAAGGATTTAGTATTCGGCCTATGGTTTTTGCTTCCATACCAGCAGCTCTCATCACGGTTCTATCTCCATATTTTTCTCTTATTTTATCTAGTGCGTTATACAAATTGAGTTCGGTTTCATTATCGTCAAAAAGATTGATCTGGTAATGACCATTTACAATATGTGAAAACCGGATCCCTATAAGCCGGATCAATAACCTGCGGTTGTAAAGTTTTTCAAACACCTCCAATATGCGAGGTATCAAAATATGATCAGCGCTGCAATAAGGAATACGCATCTGTTTGGTGTAGGTGTTGAAGTCAGAGTATTTTATTTTCACGTTAATGCAACCGGTGAGTTTATCGCCACGTCTGAGTTGAAAAGCAAGGTTTTCAGTCATGGCGATAAGAATGGAATTCAGTTTTTTTACATCAATGGTATCTCTATCAAAGGTGCGTTCGGTACTGATGGATTTACGCTCATTAAAAGCAACAACAGGTCGGTTATCCACTCCTTGAGCACGACGCCATATCATACTGCCGTTTTTACCCAATACGTTGATGAGCATTTCTTCAGGCATTTCTTGAATGGTATGAATGCGTTTTACACCTAGATGTCTTAGGGTTTGATAGGTTTTATCTCCTACTTGCGGAATCTTTTTTACAGACAGTGGGGCCATGAAGTTTTTTTCTTCCCCGTAATTGATCATCAATTGGTTGTTAGGTTTTGCTTCTCCAGTAGCGATTTTGGAAACAACTTTATTAATAGAAAGACCAAAGGAAATAGGCAGTCCTGTTTCTTTGATTACTTTCTTGCGCAATTCTGTTGCCAGCTTATAACAGCCATAAAACCGATCCATTCCAGAGAGATCTGCATAGAATTCATCTATACTTGATTTTTCAAAAAGAGGAGTTTCTTGTTTGATGATTTCAGTGACTTCATCAGAGTGTTTAGAATAAGTCCCTGCATTACCTCTTATGACAACTGCTTCTGGGCAAAGCTGCCTTGCCAGTTTCATAGACATGCCACTGTGTACTCCATAGCCTCTTGTTTCATAACTGCAAGCAGCAACGACGCCACGATCGCTAGTTCCACCTACGAGTAGAGGTCGGTTTTCAAGACGTGAATCCATCTTTCTCTCTACAGAAACGTAGAAAGTGTCTAGATCTAAATGCATGATGTGTTTATCGGTCATATATTTCTTTTCTGCTTATGCAGGATCTTTTAATTTATATGGTCATTCTGCTACAGAGCGGAATCGCTTTAAGCAGGAATCTTTTAATTTATATGGTCATTCTGTTGCAGAGCGTAATCGCTTTGTTGTATCTCGAGGTTATTTAATTTCTCGATTAAAATTATTTATCAGGTTTAAAACCTAGGAGATTACTCACTAAAGGTTTCTTTTAATTTCCAACTTTCTTCAATACGAAACTTCACAAGTTGAACCATCACTTCACTTAAAACAATCGGTTAAAAAACCTCACAGAAATAGTTCTGTGAGGTTGATGAAATAACGAGTTTGTTATTTTATGTTTTGTAGCTACTAATCGATCATATTTTTAATGACCAGATCATTTACTGTAGGTTCCATAAAGCTTACAAAGCCTTCTTTTTCAATTTCATTTTTAAAATAAATACCATTTTGTTGTACTACCTCATGAAGTGTGTGGTATACTTTATGGATAAGGTCTTCCGTTTCGGCAACTTTATCAGACCAGGTCTTTACCTTGTGCACGACCTTCATTGTAGCTTGCTTACCAGCTTTTCTAGTAATCAGAAGCTGTTCTACTCGTTGCGCTAGTTCTGTTTTTATGAGTTCTATATTCATGTCTGTAGTCATTTTAAAATAAAATAAATTGATCTCCTTCTACAAGACGCTCTTCTCTGATGGCGTATTCATCTTCTTCAGCAAACTTGAGTCTTTCATATAGACAGCGGTCGTAATCTTTGAAAAGCTTATCTCCTATAGGTTTTAGAAGCTCTAAGCTATTTGCTTCTGGGTTTTTTATTTTTTGTGAGATAGGATAAGCATTGAATCCTTTAGAGTCAAATGGTTGCATCATTCTAGAAAGCTCTGCGGGAGCGATGTCTGGATTGAGCCACTTTTCTTCATCTTCTCTACTCAATACTACCGGAGCCCTGTGGTGCTCTATTCTTTGTGTAAGTCTATTTGCTGCACTGGTAATGATGGCAACGGTATGATGCAATTCTCCAGTTAATGGATGTTGCCAGGTGTCATAAATTCCAGCTAGAGCAAAAGGGCCGCGATCACGATTAGGATATACGATAAATGGTTTATTAAGCTTCTCTTGTTTAGGACCTTCTATAAAGGCATCTACAAGAACTAGACAACGTTGAGATTTAATCGCATGACGGAACATAGGCTTATTAAATATACCCATAGCTCCTTTATAATTAGGATCGTTTTCTATGTTTAAACTTCCCTCACTGCGCGCATTGATCATGTACGTCTGTTTGTGAGCCCAGTGAGGGGTGTAACCTAAAGTAAACAGCTGTATATGGTTAGGTTGCTCGCTTGTAATGACAGGTATCTTATTACCTGCGCTTATGTTCACGTTTTCTTTGAGTTCAACACCTATTACGAAGGCGGCATTAAACCGCTTTTCTAAATCTACTGCTGGTGTAATTATCGTTGCTCTTCCACACATAATTATAGTTTTATGGAAATATTCCAAGAATTATTTCCGTTCACGATTCAAATATATGGAAATATTCCAACATTATGGAAATATTCCAGTGTTAAAATTGGAATTATTCCTAAAAGACCTATATTTGTCTTATGGCACAAGAGATTCCAACAGAAGCAAAAAGATTCAAACAGGTACGAGAGGACTTGGGGAAAACGCAAAGTGAGTTTGCAGACTTGCTTAATGCAGGTAGCACAACTGCAGATATAGAGCGCGGTAAAAAGAAAATTACAGGCAAGATTGTAACAGAGTTATTACGACAGTTTAACGTGAACCCGTTGTGGCTGTATGGAAATAGTTATAACAAATATTTAGAGACGAGTACAAGCACAGCGCCTAAGATCATTACTATGGATACTAATGATCGTGAAAATATGGTTATGGTGCCTATTAAAGCGAGTGCTGGTTATGCAAGTAATGTACTAGACACCGACTGGTATAACGAATTGCCCGCATTTCATATACCACTGCCTCAATATAGGGAAGGAAGTTACCGCGCTTTCCAAGTACAAGGAGATAGTATGCTGCCTGTATTACAGCCGCACGAATGGGTCATGGGAAAAGCGGTAGAAAGTGTGCGTACAGCAAATGACAATCGCATTCATGTTGTCGTTACTGCAGATAGTGTCTTAGTAAAGAAATTGCGCAAGTCAGAATCACCAGAGGCGGTAAATTTGATTTCTCTTAATCGAGAATATCCAGTTATTGAGCAAGCAGTGGGGGAGATTAAAGAGCTTTGGGAAGTAAATTCAAAATTGAGTTTTGATCTAGATGTTCATGAAGGAGAAGAAGCGATGATTTCTTTAAAACAAGGACTCGATAGTTTGCGAGAAGAAATAAAAAGCATCAAAAAAGGAAGTTAATTAAAAAAGCTGCTCTAAGGCAGCTTTTTCTAATATAGAATAGAAATGTTAATTATCATCTCCTATTTTTTCAATCTCTTCGTTGATCTCTTTATTAACTTCCTTATCTACTTTTTTAGCAGTTCTCTCAAGAATTCCTTCTGATTCTTTTGTAGCTTCAGTGGAATCTACTTCCTTAACTATTGTTTTAGTTTCGGTTGTTTCTCTACATGAAGTTAATGCTGTTGCAGCTATAACTACTGCAGCAATATTTAATATGATGTTTTTCATAATAATACTATTTTATAGTAATGAGTAAAGATATGTAGGTTAAACTCTTAAATGATATATGTTTTCATAAATTTTAGGAAAATACAGTAGAGATGTCTCTTATTCAAGCCCTCTTCAAGGGCAGCATAAACTTCTTATATTTAGCTTTCGCGAAAGCGAAACAGAACAAGTAAAACTTCTATGTAATGAGCTTTTATAAATTATATGATTTCCTGCGGGATTTGCAAAAGAACAATTCCAAAGACTGGATGGACGAAAACCGTAAGCGCTACCATGAAGTACGCGATTGGTACATTGCGTGGCTTAACGAACTCGATATAGAGTTGGGAAAAGTAGATACTTATTATGTTTCTATAGACGGTCGTAAAGCTATTAATCGCATCAATAACAATTTGATGTTTCACCCTAATAAGCCTGTCTATAAGGACCATTTTGGCGCTGGCATGGATCTTAATGAGAACGGGAAACAAGGCGATTTTTATATTCATTTAGGAACTGAAGAATCCTTTATCGCTGGCGGATTTTACAAACCTAAAAAGGAATTGCTCGATTCTATAAGAGATGCCATAGATTATAACGGACAGGAGTATAAAAAGATTCTTAACAAGAAATCTTTTAAAGAAACTTTTGACGTGATCGATGACGGCGACTCTTTGAAAACTTCCCCTAAAGGGTATTCTCAAGATCATGAGCATATAGAGTTGCTGCGATTAAAAACATTTGCCGTACAGCATGATTTGACTCAAAAAGAAGTCATGCATGAAGATTTTATGCAACGTTGTGTAGAAGTCTATAAAGAAATGACTCCTTTTAGAGCTTATTTGAATAAAGCGGTAACTGTTTAGAATAGTTTATTCCACCCATTCATAAAGTTTTATTTTTCGTATCCAATGATCTTCAATTTTTTCCAAAATTATTGCCTCTCCAGAGCTGCCTCTTTGGAATCTCATGTAGGCAAGGTTCTGGTTTTTATTGAATATGGGAATGGTAAATTTTAGAAAGCTATAATTATCAGTTATCATATTGATACTATCAGCGTACTCTACAATTGATTTGTAAGAATGATTTAATTTACTTTTACCTTTTAAATCAAATATCTGGAAACCATAAGTCGATAAGGTGTCAAGATTTACACTTGTTGCATGTTTTAATTGTTGTTGAATGAATGCCGTATCGGGCTCATCTAAACTCTCGGAGATAAAGTGCAATTCACTTAATTCACCCTCTATAGGTAGAGATGGACTCATATAACCTGAACCAAAATTAGAAATCAATTCACTTTTTGATCGTAAGATTTGAATATCTGTAGTGTCTGACAAAACTTGATTCAAAAACTCAATCTTGAAGTGATCCAGAAACAAAATTTGTTTCTGGATCAGTCTCCTTGCAATTAATTAAAAAAATAGAAGCTAGCACAGCCAGGGAAAACTTTTTCATATACATTACTAATCCCTATAAAACACCTTAAAATCAGCACCCATTCCATAATCGTCGTTGCCAGATCTTACTAGTTTACTGTTTGGGTTGTAGCTCAGATCAAATAATTGCCACGTCTTATTATTGAAAAAAACACGTCTTACCCAAGTGTTTTTACCTTCTATTTCTTTAGTAAAAGGTAGAAGCGGTCGGTAAGTAGTAGAGACTTTTACGGTGCCAGTTCTGGTTTTGATATCTCTGTATTTTTTAGCTTTGATAAGTTTTCCGTCAGGTTTTGTATACCCCAATACTTGAATAGAAGCAAAGATTCCTTCTTGTGGGATGTTGATCTTTAATTCTTCTATATCTAATTCAAATGTTTCTTCGGTGGTTTGATCGATGATAAAGGTTTTTGAAGGATATAAAGACCTTCTAGCGGGACTTCCATCTTCATCAACATCATAAAAGGAAACTCTAAACATCGTGGAAAATCGGCGCAACTTCCCTTTGTTACTGGATTGACTCTCCTCCAAAACTACTGGTAATTTGAGCAGAGTGATTTGCGTTGGTTGGCCATCGTAACGATCAAATTTCACTGCGATTTCACTTTCTACTGTAGGCAACCAACAGTCAAAGTAATTATCGTGACCTATTTCTCGCTTTTTACGGTCTTTGTGTTTTCCTGTAAGAGCTGCGCTAATGATGACGGTTTCTAGTTCATCTGCTTGTTGATATAAAAATACTTCTGACTGAAGGTTCTCTACAGCGATACCTAGATCGGCATAGCCTATGCTGGAAAAGAATAAAGAGTCTACGTCATTATAGAGTTTTTTGGAGAACCTAAAACTTCCTTCATCGTCTGCAAAAGTTCCTTTGCCATTTCCAAAACTGATGGTAGCAAAAGCTATAGCTTCTTTGGTAGCCGCATCTTTTATGCTAATGTCTTGACTTAAGCCTAAGTTGAAACTTGCTATGACAAGACTAATCCAGAATAAGTTTTTCATCTATATTTTTTAAATAGTTGACAATTTCTCGCGTTGCGCCCGTATTGCTATTGATCCAGTGACCACAAATCATTCCAGTTTTATCTCTTAGATAATCGTCTTCTAGAAGTTGGTTGGTCATGGCTTCAAATTCAAGGGCGTTTTTCACAGAAAACAAACCTCCTAAATCCTCTAGTTTGCCCGCTTCAGGAAATTTTTCATAGTTCTTACCTATGATAACAGGAACACCATAAGTCGCTGCTTCTAGAATGTTATGCAAGCCTTTTGTTCCCATAGCGCCACCTACATAAGCGAGATCTGCATAGCTATAGGCTTTAGTAAGCAAACCTATGGTATCTAAGATGAGCGTCGACGCAGACTCGATATCGTGGATCACACAACCTTGAAGGCTGCTCCATTTTACAGGATGGTAGTCCAGGCTATCACACAGCTGATTGATAGAAGTAGGCGCGACTTCATGAGGAGCAATAATGATCTTGTAGTTTTTATTTTGGTCATTGTTGTTTAACCAGTTTTTCATGATCGCGATATCTTCCCACCAAGAACTTCCTATAACGAGACACTTTTTACCTCCTATAAAACTTTTTAGTTCAGTTATTGAACTATCTCTTTCTATCAATTGGCTTGCCCTATCAAACCTAGTATCACCGCTTACACTCGCATTAGTAAAGCCTAGTTTTTCTAGATTTTGAAGAGAAGAGTAATTTTGTAAAAAGAAATAGTCAAAACTCTCTAAAGAGCGGGTCATCCATTTTCCATACCAACTATTAAAAGACATTTTATCTCTAAATACCCCGCTTATAAGAATGGTTTTACAATCAGTTTCTTTGAGTGCGTTTAAATAATTAGGCCAGAATTCATACTTCACCATAATGGCAAGCGATGGTTCTACGGTTGCGATAAATTTATTTACGTTACTTACTGCGTCGATGGGCAGATAACAAACCACATCTGCAAGGTGCGTGTCTTTTTTATTCTCGTAGCCGCTAGGAGAGAAAAAAGTGAGGATGACTTGATAGTTCTTCCGGTTGATGCGTTCCAGCACAGGTACAACTTGTTCAAACTCACCTAAACTTGCTGCATGAACCCATATTTTGGGTAGCGACAACTTCACTTTTCTATCTAAAATGTCCCAAGTGCGTTCCCGACCTTGCGCACCAAGCTTTAGTTTTTTATTAAAAGCACCAGCTAGTGGTAGGCACGCTTTCGCGAAAGCGGAAAAAATATCATAAATCGTCTTCAATTATCAGTCTTTATTCAAATGTAATATAAATATTAAGGTTTGGGCATTCCTATCATTATTGCTTATTTTTACATGGACGAGCATCATCAAATGTGCGTTTATAATATAATTTGCAAATGCGTAAAATACAGATGGTTGACCTCCAAGGTCAGTACGAGGGAATAAAAGATAGAGTAAATACAGGGCTACAAGAAGTTATTGAGTCGGCTGCTTTTATAAACGGTCCAGAAGTTCATGCTTTTCAAAAGGAACTGGAAGAATATTTAGGAGTTAAACACGTGATCCCATGTGCAAATGGTACCGATGCATTACAAATCGCAATGATGGGACTGGGTTTACAGCCTGGGGATGAAGTCATCACAGCCGATTTTACTTTTGCAGCGACAGTAGAAGTTATAGCGCTTTTGAATTTGACACCGGTCCTAGTAGATGTAAATCCGTATAATTTTAATATTGATATAGAAGCTATCAAAAAAGCCATAACACCTAAAACAAAGGCTATTGTTCCTGTTCATTTATTTGGTCAGACGGCAAATATGGAGGAGATTATGGCGATTGCAAAGGAACACAACTTGTATGTCATTGAAGATAATGCACAAGGAATAGGTTCTAATTTCATGCACAGCAACGGCTCTAAGTCTAAGACTGGAACCATAGGACATGTAGGGACTACTTCATTTTTCCCTTCAAAAAATCTAGGGGCTTACGGAGATGGCGGGGCTATTTTTACTAATGATGATGAACTGGCACATATCATAAGAGGTGTTGTAAATCACGGTATGTACGAGCGTTACCATCATGATGTAGTAGGAGTGAATTCTCGATTAGATGCAATGCAGGCCGTAGTTTTAAGAGCAAAATTACCTTTCTTAACGGATTATAACAATGCCCGCAGAGACGCGGCTAGAAAATATACAGCAGCTTTTGCTAATGAAGAAAAGATCTTGACACCTATAGTTTGCGATAATTGTGACTGTCACGTGTTCCACCAATATACGTTGGTGATTAAAAATGCAGATCGCGATGGACTGGTAAAACACCTGCAAGCAAATAATATTCCTTGTGGTGTGTATTATCCGATTCCATTACACAAGCAAAAAGCTTATCTAGACGAGCGGTACAAAGAAGAAAACTTCACGGTGACGAATCAATTAGTGAAGGAATGTATTTCTTTACCTATGCATACCGAGCTGGATGATGAGCAGATCAAGTTTATCACCGATCATGTCAAGGAGTTTATAAACAGATAATTTTAGAACGAGAATTCTAAAAAAACCCGTTAGAAAAGTAGATTTTAAACTTTTTTAGCGGGTTTTCTGCTTTCCTGCATGCTGAGAAGCAGGTGTCAAAAGCAGTATTAGAAATAGTGACCGACTATTTTATAATTGCCTAAATGACTAAATTTTTGATATACTTTTCTTGCTTACCTGTGAATGAGATATTCATAATAGGTCCATTTATGTCTTAATATCGCACAATTGGATATTTAATTATAAGCTGTATGTGATAAATCTATCTTAACTTGTGACTTCAAATTACTCCTATGAAACTACGACTTACATTACTGCTGCTGTTTACAGCTATTATAACACTAGCTCAAAACACCACAACTATTATTCACGCTGGACATCTCCTAGATACAGAAAAAGGAAAATGGATGGAAGAAATGACGGTAACCATTGAAAACGGAACAGTTCAATCTTTGGAAAAAGGATATAAAACCGTCTCAACAACTGCCGATTATTATGATTTAAAAGATAAATGGGTGATGCCAGGCTTTACAGATATGCATGTTCATATGGAGACAGAGTACAACCCGCATGCGTATATCTCCAAATTTGTGAATGATCCCGCAGACGTTGCTTACGACTCCGTAAAATATGCAGAAATCACTTTAATGGCTGGATTTACGACGGTAAGAGACCTAGGCGGTAGTGGAATTAATATTTCGCTACGTGATGCTGTAAATAAAGGCACGGTACCAGGTCCAAGGATCTTTACTGCAGGAAAATCTATTGCTACAACTGGCGGTCATGCCGACCCTACCAATGGAGGAAATCAAGCCTTTATGGGAAATCCAGGTCCTAGAGAAGGCGTTGCTAATGGCGCAGATGAAGCAAGAGCAGCCGTAAGACACCGTTATAAAAATGGTGCCGATTGTATCAAAATAACCGCTACTGGCGGGGTTTTAAGTGTTGCAAAAAATGGGAGTAATCCCCAATTTACCATAGAAGAAATTAAAGCCATTACAGAGACCGCCGCAGATTACGGCTATCATGTGGCAGCACATGCTCACGGAGATGAAGGTATGTATCGTGCGGTTGAAGGTGGCGTGAAGACTATAGAACATGGAACTTATATGAGTGAAAGAACGATGGAGCTCATGATCAAAAAGAATTGTTATTTAGTTCCAACCATAACAGCAGGAAAAGAAGTTGCCGAAAAAGCCGAGGTGGAAGGTTTCTACCCAGCTATAGTCGTTCCTAAAGCGAGAACTGTAGGGCCGCAAATTCAAGGAACTTTTGCTAGAGCATATAAAAAAGGAGTGCCTATTGTTTTTGGAACAGACGCAGGTGTTTTTGCACATGGACAGAATGCAAAAGAATTTGGTTATATGAATGAAGCCGGAATGCCGATCATGGAAACCCTACAAAGCGCCACGATTACTCCAGCAATCATCTTAAAACTAGAAGACAAAATAGGTCAAGTAAAAAAAGGTTTTTATGCCGATATTATTGCTGTGAATGAGAATCCAGAAAAGAATGTTGCTATCCTACAGCAAGTCGATTTTGTGATGAAAGACGGAGTGGTTTATAAGAAGTAGGTTATGAAACCTTTTCCCCGGCCCTAAAAACTAGTTTTCTCAAAAGCATCTAAATAGGGAAACTCTTTCCCTTGAGGGAAGGCTGGGATGGGTGTTGTCGATGACGGAAGTATTTACAAAGTAAAGTTCAATGGCAAAAATGATATGTTGAGAATAGGTGTAATAATATTCAGTTTATAGAATAATTAAAATGAAACCTTTTCCCCGGCCCTAAAGGGTGAGGTTTCTACTTATTTATTATTAATAGATATAAATGGAAGAATTAGATTATCTTAAAATCGAAGGAATGTTTGCAGGAGCCACTGCTGAGGTTAGAAAATTTGCAATGCGACTACGAGCAAATACTACCGATTCTGAAGATAAGTTATGGGGCTACCTAAAGACAAAGCCACAAGGTTTAAAGTTCAGAAGGCAACACCCCTTTAATCTTTTCGTACTAGACTTTTACTGTCATAAATTGAGACTGGTTATTGAGATTGATGGTGGTTACCATTTTACTAGATTACAACAAGAAAAAGATAGAGACCGAACTTTAGGAATCTCAAAATATAAAGTTGATGTGATACGATTCACAAATATGGAGGTAATCGACGATTATGAAATCACTATTGAAAAAATAGATTCTATAGTAAAAGAAAGACTAAAAACTTCCACCCTTTAGGGCTGGGGAAAGAAGTTTTGGAATCTCATCAACGCAACCTTTTTCCTAGAACTAAAAACTAGTTTTCTCAAAAGCATCTAAATAGGGAAACTCTTTCCCTTGAGGGAAGGCTGGGATGGGTGTTGGCCATGTGGGAAGTATTTACAAAGTAAAGTTCAATGGCAAAAATGATATGTTGAGAATAGGTGTAATAATATTCAGTTTATAGAATAATTAAAATGAAACTTTTTCCCCGGCCCTAAAGGGTGAGGTTTCTACTTATTTATTATTAATAGATATAAATGGAAGAATTAGATTATCTTAAAATCGAAGGAATGTTTGCAGGAGCCACTGCTGAGGTTAGAAAATTTGCAATGCGACTACGAGCAAATACTACCGATTCTGAAGATAAGTTATGGGGCTACCTAAAGACAAAGCCACAAGGTTTAAAGTTCAGAAGACAACACCCCTTTAATCTTTTCGTACTAGACATTTACTGTCATAAATTGAGACTGGTTATTGAGATTGATGGTGGTTACCATTTTACTAGATTACAACAAGAAAAAGATAGAAACCGAACTTTAGGAATCTCAAAATATAAAGTTGATGTGATACGATTCACAAATATGGAGGTAATCGACGATTATGAAAGCACTATTGAAAAAATAGATTCTATAGTAAAAGAAAGACTAAAAACTTCCACCCTTTAGGGCTGGGGAAAGAAGTTTTGGAATCTCATCAACGCAACCTTTTTCCTAGAACTAAAAACTAGTTTTCTCAAAAGCATCTAAATAGGGAAACTCCTTCCCTTGAGGGAAGGCTGGGATGGGTGTTGTCGATGACGGAAGTAATAATAATAAAAACTTCCACCCTTTAGCGTTGGGGGAATAAGTTTTGGAATCAATTCTGAAAAGCAGATGATACAAAAAGAGGCTATTCTTCTTTAGAACAGCCTCTTTTTATTTTTGGTTAAGCTCTTTACAAAGCACTGTGATTCTTAAAGCCTTTCTCTTCTAGGTATTTCACATATTCATACGTATTCACTTTAGCTTTGAGATCATGCAAGAGATTATAAAGGCCAAAAAACGTGCGGTTGATGTATAAGAAATGCTTGCTGCCACGGTTGCCATTCATTTTACGTAATTCTTTATCGTTGCTGTATTTCTCGCTTAGAGAGGAGATTTCATCCCAGAAAGCAGCGTCTGCAAAGTCAAAAGTTTTTTCTTTAAAAGGTTTGGTAAATAAGCTCAACATCTCATGAAATAAGGTGCTGAAATAGGCGACTTCCCGGTCGCTATCATCTTTGCGCAAAATCTCCAATTGAAAGAGCTTTTCTTTAAAGATCTTAGGATTATTAATATTTTCAGGGACAGCAAGCTCAAAATACGGTTGGTAAAATTCATCTACGATTTCTTTAATACAACCGAAATCGATAGCAATCAATTCCTCTTCTTTAGAAATTAAAAAATTCCCGGGATGTGGGTCTGCATGAACAGCTTTTATACCGTGCATTTGAAACATATAGAAATCCCAAAGTGTTTGTCCCAATTTATTACCAGTCTCTTGGGTAAAATCAGTTTTGGCAAACTCGCTTAAATGCTGTCCAGTCATCCAGTCCATCGTGATGATGCGTTTGCTAGAAAGCTCTGGGTAATATTTAGGAAACTTTAAATTAGGAATATGTGAGCAGGCTTCTGTAATCTTAATGCTATGCTTTACTTCAAGCTCGTAATCGGTCTCTTCTGTTAATTTATCTTCTACCTCAGAGAAATATCTTTTGGAATCCTCCCCTTTTAGGTTGAACATTTTAATGGCGATGGGCTTTACCATCGCAAGATCACTTCCTATAGATTCTGCTACTCCAGGATATTGAATTTTTATGGCGAGTTCTTTACCGTCCTTAGTAGCTCTATGAACTTGGCCTATACTAGCGGCATTTACAGAGTCTTTAGAAAAAGTATCATAGATTTCTTCTGGAAAAGCACCTTGATACCTTTTAAATGTTTTTCTAACTAATGGAGCAGATAATGGTGGCACACTAAACTGTGCAAGGCTAAATTTCTCTACATAAGCACCTGGCAACAAGCTTTTATCCATAGATAGCATTTGCGCTACTTTAAGCGCGCTGCCTTTTAAACTTTTTAAACCGTCATAAATATCTGTGGCGTTATCTTCATCTAGAGAAGAGCGATCCATAGTAGGATTCACTGCTTTTTTAGAATAATACTTGATATAGTTGACACCTATTTTGGCTCCAGTCTTTACCATTTCTGATGTGCGGCCTATTTTACTGGTAGGTATTTTGTCTAGTGTTTTCATGCTTCAATGATGAATTCAGAATTAATAATTATGAATTCTTTAGTTATGATTATTCCGCTTTCGCGAAAGCGGAACACTTAAAAAGCTATCATTATCAAAAATTTATATAAAGCGATTTTTTGATTTTGATTTTAGTTTAATTTTTTACTAGGCCATACGTTCTTTCCAAAGAAACTTACCAAAGTCGAAAACAGCATCTAAAGGAGTGTTGTCAAAAACATCAAAAATGGTATTTACAGATTTCTCAATAGCCATGTCTGTTTTTTCAAAACCAGCACTGTCGTCATCCATCCAGAATTTCATAAGAAATAACATTTGTATCCAAGCGCCTTCGCTGTAGATCGTTTCAGAACGTTCTAAGATAATGTTAGATTTATCCTCATTACGTTGCATGATCAAATCTTTAGCAAAATTCTTAACGTGCTTGCGCAAGCCTTTCAATTGCTCCATCTTGCTCATCATGTGCTGATTCTCCTGTAAGGTATAAATCACATAACTTCTGTTAAGTGTTAGAAGTTCAAAGAACGTATAGAAAAACGTGAGCATCTTCTCCCGATTGGAAAACTGATCATATTCTTCATTCTTATGCGCCACATCCATGGTCATCGTAAAGAAGGTATTCCAAATGTCCTTGCGTAAACTATCAAAACTACCGAAGAATTTATAGAATTCCTGCTCAGACATGTTGTTGTCCTTAGCAAATTTATATACGGACTTAGGCGTTTTTTCATGCTCTAATACATAATCCATATAAGCCGTAATGATATCATGCTTAGTGATTTCTTGCTTAGCAATTTCTTTCTTTGCAGGGGTCTTTTTTACAGGTGTTTTTTTAGTAGTTGCCATAATCTCAATGATTTGTTGTAAAGATACGATCTGTTGAACTTAGTGTGTATGATGTTCCAGCAAAAGTATGTTAAGCTTTGGTCGTTGTTTTTAGGTAAAACTTATTTTATTTTACAAGTTCTTATTCACAAATGACAAAGAAAACAAGATGGTGTTTCCTTGACCATAATTAAAGGTTTCTTTAATCTCCATTTTTGATACGTAATTTATTTTCTTTGAAAGTGAAATGTGATTGAATCTGTTTCTTATTTCTAAGGTTTTCTTAATTCATAGTTAGCCGGTTTTTTTGCATACAGCAAGACATTTATATATAATAGTTGAGTCTGTTTTAAATATAGTAATAGGAATCTCAGTATTAAATATCATCGAAGATTGATTTTAAGTAATAGGTCGATTTTTCAAATTCTCTTGAATAATGACATTGCATTATTTAATCAGTTTTTATTTTAATTCCAGATAGGAAGTAATCAGGATTATCAGTCCCAAATGTTAAGAATAAATACAAATATCCATTATTAAAAACAGGAGAGATAAAGCCTCCTAAATGATCTGAAGCCCAATCGTATTCTGTATATTTATTATGAATACTAATAGGGTTTACGATTAGAGGACTGCGTTTATCATGCTCCCATTTTTTATCTTCAAGTTTTAAGAGTCCGTATTGACGATTAAAAGAGGTCAAGTATTCAGAAGGTAATTCTTCACTGCCCAATATGATATATAGTTTTGAGTTAAAGTTAACATAGCTCGCATCATCAGCTTTGCCATGTAAGTAGCCAGTTTCGTTTTTTGCATTATGAATGACTGTTGTGGAGTAGATTCCTTTATTTTCATTAAACGCTTCCATGATATTATTTGTAGTTATTTCATGAATTTCTGATTCTATTAAATTTTTGCTTCTTCGATGAAATAATACTCGGTACATACCATCATATTTTGTTATTGCTAGTGGATAACTATTTTGATTGATTCCATGCCATTCAGGGATTTTTATTTCTTGAGGATTTTTTATAATCTTTAAATCTTTATCAATAATCATATATGCAGATGTGTAGTTTCCATTGGGTTGTTCTACTCCTAATAAAACTAAAAAAGAACCATCTTCCATTTTTAAAGGATTTCCTGCACTAAATACATTTCCTGTTTTTTTTGCAAACGTAATCTGTTCTGTATCGAGTATTTTTTGATCATGAAAGATCCAGTTCTCTAAATCTGAACTGGTAGCATAGTAAATGGATCTTTTTTTATGTCGGCCAAAAACTACAGGCGTTAACAAAACATAATCATTTACATTTCTTTTTATAATCCCTCCAGATTGAATGTAATTAATGTATTTGTCATTTATATGTGTAGGGTAATTTGCAAACAGCGGTTTATTGTTAATGATTTTATAGTTTACAAAAGGATTAAAAAATTCTAAAGTGGCGCCTACCTCGATCTCAAAAGACCGCCCATAGTTTTTACCTAGTGTTATCCATCCTGTAATTAAGTTTACGTTCAATATTTCAATAGCTCCATTGGCTTCTTCGTCTTGCGTCATAAACCAGCATTGATTATCTGTAGCTTTTATCAAGAGATTTTTAAGTTCATTATAATTTGTTTTGATGCGATTATTTACCACATCAATAGCAATTATTTTTATAGGATGTAATCGAGTAATGTTACTTTCTGTGTCTGAAATCAAGCAGTTTTCAAATAGATCATTTAAGTTCTCTGCACTCTGAAAGGATAGGTTCATCAACGCAAAAAGAAGTAAACATATTTTTTTCATGAAATCATTGATATAATTGTTGATAGAGCTTTTGGTTTTACCCAATAAATACTGGCTTTTCAAATAGACATCAAAATGAATATCTTTTTTATTTATACTAAACCTTGTAAAATAGAACTATAGCTAACGCTATGTTTATCTTTGTAATTATACGCTAAAATATTTTTGATGCTCTCTAGGTTTACTACGAATATTACTTTTTTTTCGGACAAGCTTAACATAGCCTTAGTCGCAATTGCCGCTGTGTTAGCTTATATTTTTCCTTTAGAACTTTTTATTTTTTCTTATGCATTACTTGGGCCACTGCATTATGTGACTTAGATCAACTGGCTTCATGAGAAAAATTATTTCTTTACTTCACATAAATTAATTTGGTTAATATAGGTGTCACAGCGGCACTAATTCTATTTCTTCCTAAGCTATTTCTTTATTACTATAGTGAAGAAACTGCTTTTACCGCTTTTTTGATTTTTTTTTAAATGAATGGTCTAACAGTGTGATTTTCATAACCCTAATGGTGGCAATAGCTTATCAATTTGTTTCTTCAAAAGCCTCTTGGATCATAACAATTGTATTAACTATTCTTGGTGCACTTTTATTAAAAAATGTAGAACAATATAGATTACTGATAGGCATGTTTGTGCCTACGGTAATTCATGTGTATCTATTCACATTGATTTTTATGCTCTATGGGGCAAAAAAATCAAACAGCCGTTATGGTTATATTTCAATGATTGTAGCTTTGACGATTCCAGTCTTGATTATCAACTTAAAAATAGCTCCAGATGCTTATCTTTTTAATGATTCATGGAAAGAAGCTTTTCTAGAAAATGATTTTCATGTGTTACCGGTTGTGTTATCTAAATATTTGGGTATTACAGATGGAACATCATTTTTCTTTTATGAGCCTATATGGATTAAATTCATCTCTGAAGTTTCTTTTGATGAGGATCAACAGTTGCAAATAAGACGTATTAATAGAGTCGATACCTTTGACCTGAGTCCATTTAGAAAACAGGATCAGGATAACGTGTTGAGATTATTGAAAGAGTTTATGAATGGGGGTGTGGAGATACTGGATAAGGCCATATTAGCTAGTTAGAAATAAGTCTATTGAATTGCTTTTAATTTAAATCTCTAGCCCATTTTTTATACTTTTCTTTAGTTGTTTTCAGCTTTTTCAACCAGTACTCTTTGTTATCAGGAAAATAATTTAGGTACGTTGTCATCCCATCTTTTAAATATTTAAATTGTTTGCTTTTTGAGTTTACTGCATCTCGTTGATCTATGGGGAAGCTCTTCATTCCGTTTTCAAAGTTCAAAAATTGTTGCTCATAATAGCTTTCCGTAAGTAAAATGGCCGATTCTTTATTCCCTGCTCTTTGGTACAGGTTTCCCATCCCAAAGGTATAATCGTCGACCCCATATTGTTTTATAGGGTAAGCCTTTAATCCTTGATCCATAAGTTTTAACGAATTGATGGTATCTGCGTTTTCTAGCAACCACCTTGCCTCTACAAAGTTTGCTTTTCTTATAACGTGGGTAACATTTGTGTTGCTAATTTTCTTTAGGTTTGAGGTACTAGTTTTATTATCAAAGAAAGTTTTTAAAAAATCAGAGGTTAAAACTATTTTGCTTGAGTTGCTCTGGCCTTCTATGGTTACTCTGCGCAATGGCTGTAATATCTCAATGATTCCATGCTGAATAAGGAAGGGCTGCATATTTAGAAAATGTTCATCACTTTCTTCCATGGTAAAACATATAGGTTTTAACCCCACAAAGGATTGAATAATACTGAGCGTAATGAGTTCTCCTCTACTTATGTTTTGTTTAGATATTTTAGTCACGACATCCACTCGTACAGCATCATTCATTTTTTCTAACGCACTAAACCTAAAGTTAAAATCTTTTTCCAAAATCCCTATGTTGCGACCTGGAAAATATTTGAGATTTTGATTGTTCTTGATTATATAAAGGGAGTCGTTCTCAAAATGTTGATCGATCTGTTTGAGATTTGTAACTCTCTTTTCATCTGTATTTATAGGAAAATTGATTTGAGAATTTGCATTTAAAATTTCTTGTGGAAGTTGAAAGTGTTTCTGCTGCTCTACTTTTAGGGAATTGATTATTTTAAAATAATAGGAGGGAAGCTCCATCCGGTTTTTATCTATGATAACTATGTCAGTGCGGTAATTATACACCTGCTGTAAAAATCCTAACTGCAACGCGAGAGTACCATCACCTACAAAAAGGATCGCATGCGCAGGGCAGCTATCTAGATACAAGTGCATTAAACTACTATTGGCATTATTTTGCTCTATCATGCTAGGTTTTTTACCGGCACAAGTAGGACTATATACTATTATACTGAGGAAGAATAGTATATGTAAGAACGCTTTTGCGAAAGCGGAATAATTATTATTTATTTTCATTTAATAAGCCTTGATAGTCCTCAAAGAATATAGGGTTTATCACGGTAAAAATAAGCCATTACATTTAGAATGGAATTAGTGTAAGAGTTTTGAAAGTACGTAAAATAAATAATTAAGTTTATATTTGACCTCTAAAACCAAAATAATTATGAAAACTGCATGTTCTATTTTGCTGTTGATTTTCTGTACTACGGCAATGGCACAGACCTTCAATGAAGTTACAGGTACAGACTCTGGATCAAATATCACCTCGGGTGATTTCAATACGTTTTATGGGGACAGCACTGGGGCTCGGGTCACCTCGGGTAGTAGAAATACGCTGATCGGTTATGCTGCGGGACGTACGGTGACTACTCAGGAGGAGCTAGTTGCGATTGGGTATTTTGCGGGTTACTCAAACACATCGGGTTTTGACAACACTTTTATAGGTTATGAAGCCGGTCGACGCAATACAACCGGTGGGGATAATGTTTTTATAGGTTTTAAGGCTGGTTATTTTAATAATGGAACAGATAACACCTTTATAGGTGCAGAAAGTGGAGAAAATAACACTACTGGACTTGATAATACCTTTATAGGAGAAGAAGCTGGTTTTAGCAATACTACTGGTGATGATAATACCTTCATAGGTCAGGATGCTGGTGCTAACATAAGCAGCGGAAGCGATAATACTTTTATAGGGAGTAGTTCTGGTGGGTTCGCGAGCGGCGTGCCCGAATCAAATGGCACAGGATATAGAAATACGGGCTTAGGAAACCAGAGCTTAGCTGATCTGAAATTAGGACACCATAATACTGGATTGGGCGACTCTGCTGGGACTGATGTGAATGAGGGAATATACAACACTTTTGTAGGTGCAGCTTCTGGTGTTGCTACTGAATTTGCTGACTATAACACTTTTATAGGAGCACAATCTGGATGGGATAACAATAGAACTAACAATACTACTGATGCTAATCATAATACCTATGTAGGTTTTAGTGCTGGGTTTTCTAATAGAGAAGGACAGTTTAATGTAGGGATGGGTTCTCTCGCAGATTTTGATAATACCAATAGATCAAATGCCATTTTTATTGGCTACGATATAACTGCAAGTAATAATAACATCATTGGATTAGGAAACAGGGCTTTTGCTGATGGACAATATTCTATATCCTTAGGTCATGATCACGATGTCAGAGGACAGAATTCACAAATGATAGGATATTTAGGTAATATGTCTGATAATGCTGATTACTCTGTTGGTATAGGAGATCGAGTAGATATTGAAGAAAATGACGTAGTAGGTATAGGAAGATCTGTTGATATAGACAATCAGTTTGCTATCGCTATAGGTTCAACAACGGTTGCTCAAAATGATGGGGCTATTGTCTTAGGGTATAATGCTTCATCCACTGATCCTAATGCTTTGTTACCTACTAATAACATTGCTATAGGAGTAAATGCTAATGTGCAGGGATTAAATGCTGTCGCAATAGGGAATGCTGCCACTGCAATTAATGATAATACCTTGGTACTGGGTGGAGCAACAAATTCCTTAAGTGTAGGAATAGGGACAGATGCGCCAGATGCACTTGCTTCTTTAGATTTAGGAGATACCAATAAAGGAATTCTTTTCAATAGATTAACTGATGCACAAATCACAACACTGGAGACGTCACTAACCACTGCCCACAAAGGTCTTGCACTTTACGATGCTACTAATGATGTTTTTCAAGTATGGGATGGAACAGCATGGCAATCTGCCACAAATACAGATGCTCAGGAATTGTCTCTTAATGGTTCTAATTTAGGAATTACAAACAGTATGAATACGGTAGATCTATCCCCATTAACTACAGATTTAGAAACAAGAGTGACTGCTTTAGAAAATAGAACAGTTTCATCTACTGGAGATATGACACCATTGCTATTTAATTATCAATCAGTCATAAGAGATACAGACGGTAATCCTATCAAAAATGACGCAGTAGATGTACGCATCGCTGTTAGAGAAGATGGTGTTACTGGAACAATAGTTTATAATGAAGAGCACAGTTTAACAAGTTCTGAGTACGGTGTTTTGAGCCTACAAGTAGGTGGAGGAACGCTTATATCTGGAGATATGGCAACCATTACTTGGGGCGACCATGAATATTATCTAGAAGTTTCCCTTGATGCCGCTCAATCAGGAACGTTTACTTCTCTAAGCACAACACAATTATTAAGTGTTCCTTATGCATTACACGCTAGAAGCGCAGATTTTATAACAGGATCTTCTGGGACGACTTCTGGAATGAGAGCTGCAAAATCTGTTGAGAACTTAGAGATACAAGAACTTAAAAATCAAGTAAAGGCACTTCAAGCACAAATGCAAGAATTAATTAGTTCAAAGAAATAATAACAAACATATTTATTATGAGAACTCTATTAATTATTTTTTGTCTCGCTTTCGCGAAAGCGGGATCATCACAAACTACCTTATCTCATCAAGTCATCGGTTCCTTAGGAAGTACAGAAACTTCTGGAAATATAGTAATAGAACAAAGTTTGGGCGACCTAGTTATTGTTTCTAGTAATGTAGGAGATGATTTTGCAGCTGGTTTTCAACAGGGAAGAAAATACATCGATTATATTTATGAGAACACTTCTTGGAGACCCAATGCTCCAGAATCTAATGCTACTTTTATAGATAATTTTTTTATAAGAACTAGCGGTCCAGTTTTAGGAAGCGATATCAATATAAAAGATATTACCCTAGAAGGATCATATACTCTAGATTTAGGAACAAACAATCTGTTTTTTAAAGGAGATTTATCTAGTTTAAATAGTGAAATAGAAAATGGTACACTTCATTTTGTAGGCGATGATAATGAGTCAAACAGCTTGGAAAACAATGTTATTAAAGTTGACAATTTTGTAAAAGACGGTGTTGATGAGTTTGTTTTAAATCAAGAATTGCAAGTGCAAAATTTATTCACATTAAAAGATGGAAATCTTAATGCTCAAGATGGGAATTTGCTATTTACAAGTACAAGTAGCAACACGGCAGAGATGGCACCTTATGAAAGTGGTACGATGACAGGAGTTGCTAGAGTACAGCGTTATATTCCTGCAAAACGTGCTTTTAGATTTCTTGCAAGTAGTGTAAATACTACTGGTAGTATTTTTGAAAACTGGCAAGAAAACGGTGCAGCTATCAATGGGATAGGAACACATATTACTGGTTCTACCTCTGGCGCAAATGGTTTTGACGCAACAGGTTCAGGTAATGTTAGTATGTTTAATTATAACAATTCTTTACAGTCTTGGACAGCCATATCAAATACAGATGTAGATGGTCTGGAAATAGGAAAGGCTTATAGGGTAATGATAAGAGGTGACCGTACGACAGACTTAACTTCAAACACAGCAGCTCCATCAAATACTGTATTACAAGCTAAAGGAAATCTAGATCTAAATAGTTATATAGATAATAGTTTATCGCAAGTAGCAGGTGAGTTTAATTTTGTTGCAAACCCATATCAAGCTACAGTAAACATGAATACGGTTTTACAAGGATCTACTAATGTTAATGATAACTTTTATTATGTTTGGGATCCTACTCTTAACTCTCGTGGGGCTTATGTAACGGTTATGCTTCCAGCAGGTTCTAATATTGCGGGCTCTGATTCAAATGAATTTATACAGCCTGGGCAATCTGTTTTTGTATCTACATTGAATAACAGTGCTCCTATGACGCCTACTGTAATTGAATTTAATCAAGATGATATTGTTAACGGTAATCAAACCTTAACTTTTTCTACACCTAGTCTTAATTTTAATATTATAGGCAGGTTGCTAAGCAATAGTAATAGACAGCCTAATGTATTGTTAGATGCATGGGGTATTTTTATGGACGCCCAGTATTCTAATACGGTAGATCAATTTGATGCACTTACACTGGGCAACCTTGACGAGACTATCAGTATTGTAAATGGTTCTAATTTATTGAATATTGAACATAGAAATATTCCAAATAATCTTGACATTATACCTTTGAACCATAATAATTACAGGCATACTTCTTATAACTATCAATTTGTTATAGAAGCCATTCCTCCTGCAACCGAAGTGTATTTGAAAGATAATTTTTTAAATAGTAGTCAACGGTTAAACGAAGGAAATAATGATTATTTATTTACTATAGACCCTAATACGATAGCGTCTTCTGATCCAGAGAGATTTCATTTATTCTTTACAAACACAATATTGAGCGAGGATACTGAAGAACTTCTTACTGGCTTTCAATTTTATCCCAATCCAGTTAATGATGTTTTAAATATATCATGGAGTAATTTTGATAATAATGATAAAGATGCGCTTACATATAAATTGATAAATACTTTAGGACAGATTATCAGTGTTGGAAAATTAGATTTTGTAGGTAATGACGCAACTATAAAAGATTTAGATAAGCTGGCAACTGGTAGTTATTACATAGAATTAAATCATAATGGAGCTGCAAAAACGGTAAAAATAATAAAGGAATAAATGAAGTTTACTTTCTAAAGAATTAACCTGCTGATTTTAACTCATAAATAAACTTCTTATTCTCGGATATTGCTAAATAAGTTAATTGATTATTTGCCTGTAAAGCATAAGTTTAAAAACCCCTCATTTATTATAGGGGTTCTTTTGTTTATTACAGTTTTTATGGTGTACGCCTTTACTTGCACGACTTATGTAGGTTTTTGGGACGGTGCAGAGTTTGCAACCAGTAATGCGACGTTCCAGCCCACACATGCGGCAGGAGCTCCATTGTACACAATTGTTGCAAGTGCAGTGATGCTGTTTTTTAATAATGATCAGGCAGCTCTAGTAAGTGCTTTAATATCTGCTATTTTTGGAGCAGGAAGCTGTGTGATACTTTACGCTACGATTATACAAATAGTTAGTCAAGTACTTACCAAATTTAAAGCTCACAAATCACATAAATTCTTACCCATTGTAGGAGGACTTTTAGGAGGTCTTACACTTGCATTCTCAGACACTTTTTGGACGGCATCTACTGAGGTTGAGGTGTACACACTTTCTTTCTTTTTAATACTAGCGATCATTTACACATCGCTTATTTGGTACACATCTACCTCATGGATAACACGTTCTAAATTAGTCTTGCTCTATTTCTTTCTACTGGGCTGTGCAGTAGGAGTTCACGTTATTACTATCGCTATTGTGATTCCGACGGCAGTACTGGTGGTTAAATCCTGCTTTCGCGAAAGCATAAAAAATTACATCATCGCCCTAATGGTTGGATTAGCAGTATTTATCACGCTTTATTTTGTTATTCTCCAAGGTGGATTTGCCCTTATGAGTTATTTAGATATCTATCTAGTAAACACCATGGAATTACCTGTGAATAGTGGCGTATGGTTGGTTATTTTTCTTTTCTTAATCGCAGTGGCTGGCTTTTTATATTACAGCTACAAAAGGAGTAAGATGTACTTAAATCATATAGTTCTCGGTTTATTTTTCTTTGTTTTAGGTGCTAGTTCTTACTTAACAGTAATGGCGAGATCTAATGCGGCTTTTATGGTCGCTGCTAGTGCTGATAATCCGTTGCGATGGCATGACTATTTTAAGGCAACACAATTTGGAATTGATAAAATACCATTAGTAAATGGACCTGTTTATAACGCTCAATTAGATCGTGTGCAACCCTTTCAGAACAGTGAGCCCACTTATGCACTAGACCCACAAACCTCTAATTATGTAATAACTGATGATGGGTTTAATGGCGAGATAAATTATGCAGATGAATTTATGGGTGTTTTTCCAAGACTTTTTAATGCTGCAGATTCTACCAGATATAAATCATGGACTTACATACAAGGAGATCCTATTTCTTATCCTGTCTTAGGCGTTAATAAAACAATATTCAAACCTAAATTTAGTGAGAACCTTAGTTTTTTTGTGAATTATCAGGTTTACTGGCTTAATCTCAGGTATGTACTATGGAATTTTGTGGGTCGGCAAAATACAAATCATGGATTGGGAGATGTGCGTCATGGAAACTGGCAGAGTGGCTTTAGTTTTATAGATAAGCATGTTACCGGTGACGTTAACGTTTCTGACGATTTGGGACAATATCATTTATATGGATTGCCTTTACTATTAGGAATCATAGGATTGATCTTTTTAAGCCGTCATCGCAGTTATTTAATTTACACCATATTTTTATTCTTAGTATTCGGGCTGGGAATTACTATTTATTTAAATCCGATTCCTGGCAGCATTCTAATAAGAGAGCGTGATTATATACTTATAGGTAGTTTTATAATTTATGCGTTGTGGATAGGCTGTTCTGTAATTGGTGTTGCTTATTTACTACGCTTTAAGTTATCTCAAATAACCGTATATTTATTAACTGTAGTACTTTTCATAGCCGCGCCTTTACAAATGCTCTTTAAAGGATTTGAGCATCATGACAGGACTAATGATAGTTTTGCCTTAAATTTTGCAAAATCCAGCCTTGATTCTTGTCCACAAAATGCCATTTTAATTACTAATGGCGATAACATGACTTTTCCACTCTATTATTTACAGCAAGTTATGGATTACCGCAGTGACGTGCGTGTTATTAATTATGATGTTCTTAATGTAGATACTCACATTGATAAATTGAAGAAAAAATTTCTAACATCTAATGCGCTTAAAATTTCTATATCGCATTCTACTTATACGGATGGCAAGGAAAAGCTTTATCCCTTAAAAGTAGATACCGATCAGCCTGTCGACGTTACTGTTTTGTCTAAATTTATTCAAAATAAAGAGAGTCGCTTATTGTGGAACGATAGACGTCGCAATTATGTTCCGGGAACTACTTTTAGAATAAATATAGATACTAGTAGACTAGCTAAGCAATACGCATCTCATAAATTCCATGCAGCTTATAAAAGTGAAATTATCTGGTCATACCCTAAAGGCTTTTATGGACTTAATGACTTAATACTGTTAGACATTATTCAAAACAATATAAATGATCGCTCTATTTGTTTTTTGAATAATGGAAGAACTAATCACACCCTTAATCTTAATAGCCATTTAATTCATAGGGGCATGGTTAATGAATTAGTGCCTTTATACAGAGTCGATAAAAATGCCAACCCAAAGGTTGTGGACATCGCAAATACCAAACGCGTTGTTCATGAGTCCATGGCTGCTATAGACTTTGAAAATGAAAACATTGCATCACAAAGTATTAATGTGGAATATGCAACTTCTATTTTAAGACAGCAGTATTATTTTCTAGCACAGGCACAACTGGAAGAGGGCAATCCAGAGCAGGCTATAGAGACGATTGATTTATGTTTGAAACGCATGCCTAATGATAAGGTTGAATACCGTCAATTTGCTTTCACTATGGGTAAACTGTACGTAAGATCAGGAAATGTAGAAAAAGGAATAGAAATTTGTACAAAATCGATGCTGAATGTGGCTCGAGATATAGAACAGATCACGTCCTTTGATCCACCGTTGCCTATTTTAAATGCAAAATTAGCTTTTGAGCAACGTAACATGTTCAATGAAATGTTCCGCCAGTTCCCTGCAAGTAATGATGATAAACCTTTTACGATAAGTTTTATGAAAAAATCGCAAGAGGATTTTGAACTGTGGCTTTCAAGAAACTACCCATATTAATACCACTGGACTAGGTGTTTTTTGCTAGATTTAAAAAAGGTAGTACTGATTAAAATACAATTTCGCTTTCGCGAAAGCGGAACTCTAAGATAATCCACACCTATAAATATTGACTTTGATTATTCAAGGCAATCACATTCAGATGTATGAAAAACATTAATTTATGCGCCATGAAATAGTTGATTTGGTATGAACTTAATTCTTAGGGTTCTGGGATAATTACAGGAACTCCATGGAAGATTCTTTAACTTATAGATGGAGCAACTACTTAGAGCAATCTAATAGAAAAGGATTGCTTGATTTTATGGTAAACATATTAACTATTGTTACTTGATAAAACTAAATCATAAAGGAACCACAGAAACGCTAAAGATTATAAAATCACAACAGAACTCTACTTTTTTAAAAGAGACTGTTTTGAGCCTTTAAAGCAGCTTCTTTGTTATCAACTAGCACCACTTTTTCTAGTTACCATAAAACAAAAAGAACCTGATGGTTTTAATAAAGTTGATGGTTACAACTTTAAAGCGTTAGAGGAGAAAAGAAGTAAGAAAATAATAAAAATGATAAAGGGAATGAAATTATGATGTGTATTCTGATATAATTTAATTCATGTAAAAACATCATAAGTAAAAAAAATCCCTTTCTAAATTTTAGAAAGGGATTTTTAAAATTATAGTCTCACGTCCTAAAATAGCGATACACTAAAACCTTAGTGTAATGAAAGCCTCAGAAAAAGCGGGTTAAGTGAAGCGTACCCAAAAAGATTACTCCGTTTCTTTTAAACTCCAAGTGGTTCAAGAAATGGAACTTGGTGAATTAAGTAGAACTGAAGCTTGTCTTAAATATGGAATACAAGCAAAATCTACTATTAGAGAATGGCTCAGAAAATATGGTAACTTTGATTGGGAAAATCAATTACCAATTACTATGGTAAAGACTCCAGAACAAAAATACTTGAGTTAGAGGCTAAGGTCAAGCTTCTTGAGAAACAAAAGGCGAGAGCAGAGCATCTGGCAGAGCGAGCCGATAAAAAAGTCATCACCTTCGATATGTTGGTTGATATGGCTGAGAAGGAATATGATATTCAGATAAGAAAAAACTACACGCCCGAGTTATCCAAGACTATAAAGAAGAACACAAAGAAACGTTAGTTTCTACCTGTGATTTACTCGGGCTGAACAGACAAGTCTACTATAGAGCACTGAAATCAAAAGCCGATAAACAGTCCATTACACAACAAGTCATAACCTTGGTGCGTGGAGTTCGTAATATCATGCCCAAGCTGGGTACAAGAAAATTATATCATATGCTCAAAATGGAATTATCAATGTTGAAGGTGGGAAGGGACAAGCTCTTTAGAATACTTAAAGCCAATCATCTGCTTATAAAACCTAAAAGAAGCTATCATGTAACCACTGATTCACACCATAGATTTAGAAAACATAAGAATATAGTTAGTAACCTTGATATAAACAGACCAGAACAAATATGGGTAAGCGATATTACCTATGTAGGAACAAGAACAAATCCATCCTATCTAGCACTGATTACAGATGCGTATTCTAAAAAAGTAATGGGTTACAATGTTTGTGAAAGTCTAGCTGTTGACGGCTCGTTACAAGCTTTGGAAATGGCCTTGAATAATAGGGATAGCGAAGAAGAACCCTTAATCCATCATTCAGATAGAGGATTACAATACTGCTCAAATGACTACCAGGCCTTGCTAGGAAACAACAACATAAAAGCTAGTATGACAGAAAAGTATGACCCTTATGAAAATGCTATTGCAGAAAGGATTAATGGTATACTAAAGCAAGAGTTCCACATTGCCCGAAATATTAAAAATCTTGATTTAAAGAAAAAACCAATCAAAAATGCAATCGGAATCTATAATAATTTAAGACCACATTTATCTAACCACATGCTAACATCAAGAGAAATGCACAAGCAAAATAAACTGAAAAGAAAACAGTACAAATCAAAAAGCTTAACGATGCTAGCATCGTTAAGCTTTAAATCATAAATTTAATCCTTATAATAATCTGTATCGTTTATTTAGGACTAGACAGCATCCTAATAATTTAAAGTACCGCTTCAGTCATTTGAATCTTCTATTTTTTTATAAACTGCAACAAGTTCTACCTGCTTCCATTCATCTTCCAAGAGATCAAAAAAACGCTGAGACATTTCCACAGTTACTGTATTATTATCATTAAGGACAAATGAGTTAACATCTGGCAGATTTATTTCATGGTCGGGACTAGAATCTGGATAAAATATATTTAACACTTCATTTTCCTTAATTTCTAACAGTTTAACACGATCATCACCTTTGAATCTTACGTTTATATGGGGACTTAAAGGGTGATAATCATCTCTAGGCATTCCCATATTATTAGCAACTAAAACCTCTATATCATCATAATTGTGATGGTGAGCGTTTCTAATAACCATTGGTAAAGAAGTGTTTAATAAACGGTTATTAAAATATAGCCAATCTAATTCTGCTTTAAAATCAGTGCTTTCAATACCATCATAATCCAGATCCATTGCTACGTTAGAAGTGAATGAATGAAGATCATAATCCCCCAAATTTGGGTGATCTACTATGGTTTCATTATCACTAGAACAACTTGCAGTTAAGAATATAAGACAAAATAATCTAATTATAGTTTTCATAAATAACGTTTAAAATTCTACTTGAACAGGTCGTATTTCAACTTGTAATTGAGAAGTGGAATATAATCTAGGATATAATTTACCATCACATAGGTTAAGATTGAGCATTCTATCATAAAAAGCAACGTCAAATTCTCCTATACGATCACTTCCTTCTGTAAACTTGTAAGATCTAGAATTAGTTATTGATTCTTCAAGACTTGCGCCGTATTTTAATCCCACTTTAACCACGTCATCAAGTGATGCGTTATATTCAAAATTTTGATTGTATTTTCTGCTAGCGGTAGTTACATCTGTAACCTCAACCGTATTATCAATTTCACTAAATTTATACGTCCAGTTATTTGAGTAATTTTGCAAATCCCAAGGGTTTATACGTACATTTTGAGAACCTAATTCATTTGACATTAAATCCATTCCTTTAAACCCAGTTATTATAGGTCTCCAGTAAGTACGTTGCCATGTTATAGGCCATGCTCCTCTTTGTCGTACAACAGTTTCTTGCCCATATTCAAATAACTGTTCAGGTCTAGCGCTAAACAACCTTGGAGTAGAAACTAAGTTTCTAGTTTTGGAATTATCAGTTACTATAACTTCCATTTCAAAAAAGCCATCTGTCCACGGTGTTCTATTTCTTTGATCATGATCCCAATTGTGATTTGCATTTACTGGGTCATTATCACCTGTTGCAGCAGTTTGATCTGACATAGTACTAAAAAGGCTGGGAGCATGACCAGCTAGTTGAAAATAGGTTACTGCTTCAGCAAATCTTCCACCAACAAAAGCCCCTTCTGTTTGAGAAGGAGTAAGTTGATAATAAATATTATCTCTATGCCAAGGATTACTTACAACTGCATCAAAAACATTGTAAGCGTTAGTTAAATATGGAGCGACAGTTGCGTTACGACCAGGAATAAAATCTTCTGGGTTGCAGGGATTAGAAGATACTGGCGGTGTAGAACCACCACCAGAATAAGTCACACAGGGATCAAAGTTATTATCGATATATGAAAAGCTTGGATTAGCAGCTATAAGTGAATTTGTATGACAAGGGTTAGAGATTTTTGAGAATTAATACTATTTCCATTGTTTAGTTGGATCCTTTCATTATCCTTTACTACAATTACAGGATATGCAGGGATTAAATCTGATTCTAGGACATATTCGTGATCATGGGTATTGTCAATCATAGGTACATCATTTGAAGTAGATAAGCGTACCGCTACTACTGGGTTTTGAGTAACATCTGCTGTATTCCAGTTTTGTGCAGAAAATGAATTTTCTGGCAATGCAGGAACAAAAATGGTTAATAATGGAAGTTGTTGCTCGATTTCAATGAGTTCACTTTCACTATCAAAATACTGTAGTAATACATTTCTAAAGCTTGATGGGTCAGCAGAAGATTTTAGATCACTACCCTTAATACTTTTATCCTTTACGACTGGATAAAAAACATCATAATCATTGTTGATCATTTCTAAGGCTTCCCTTTTTAAAAAGGATCGCATTTCTTGATTTTCAGAAACTGCCACTGCGAGTTTCCTTGCAAATTTTAATTTTAAAAGTTCCTTATCTGTCATTTTAGACTCCAGCTCTTCAAAACTAGAAACTTCTGTTAGAGAATTGTTTGCATCTGTTTCCTCTATCAAAGGATCACTACATCCCTCGATGAAAAATAAAGATGTGATTACCGCAATTCCTAGAAAAACCTTTCTAAATTTGCTTGCTTGCTTGTTTCTTTGAGTAATATCATAATTATAATTTAATTTATTAACACTTTAAAACTATGAGGACCATTAAATCAATTTCTACGTTTATGATAATTTTAACATTTTTAATATCATGCGAGTCAGACGACGATACTCAAACAACACCGATCATTTCTACAGGAAATTTTAAAATCGATAACGATCAGTTTCAATTAAGTCAAGGATTTGTAACTCCTACAGAAGCTGATAGTCCTGGTTTTTATCGAAAAGACATTTTATTGTCAAGCGGTGAATATTCTTGGAGTCAGAATCGATTTATAGGAGCGGCAGACGGTACTTTTATAACTGTATATTCAGATAATTCTTCTTTTGAAATTGAAGGAGTTTATTCTATAACTGACAATCAAGTAGCTACAGGTCAAGCAGAAATATTTTTTGCTATCAACTACGACATTCAGAATGATACGGTAGATAATGAAGAAGATATTGAATCTGGAACATTAACCATAACCAAAAACCCAAATGGAACTTATGTTTTTAACATTGACAATGGTATTGTAGATATAGTTGGTAATGATTTTACTCTTGATTATGATGGACTATTAACAACAATAAGTCAATAAAAAATCCCTTTCTAAAATTTAGAAAGGGATTTTCAAGATTATAAGGAATCGTGAACTACGGTCTGTTTGTTGCCACTGGTTCTTTGCTGATCCAAGTGTTAACTGCTACAATAGCATTTTCACTATAATCTACTTCAGTAAGTTGGTCGTTAGTCCAGAAAAACCATTTACCTGCTTTTCTATTGTTTTTATACTCTGCCTTAGCAGTTTTTTGACCATCAGCATTATAACTGATCCACTCACCGTGTCTTTTGTTATTTAAAAATGTACCTGTTTGTGCTACTGTACCATTGTCATGGAAATACGTTGCTTTCACCACTCCATCTTCCATCTTTTCAAAAGTAGGCTTTACCTCTTGTGCCATTGCAAATGTTCCTACTGCTAATGCGCATATTAAAAGAAATTTTTTCATCATTCTGTGCTTTTGTATGTTTCAAAGTTAACTTTAAAAACACATTCACACAACATTTAGGTAACATTAATTTTACATTAAACCATTAAACAGTTGAAAAACAACAATATACAATAAATAAAAACAGGGTATTTAGTCTGTTTAGGGTCTAATCTTACTCAAATCTTTGTCTTTTTCTTAGATGTTTATGAGTTAATTCCCTTTATTTTTGCAAGCTTATTAGAGGTATTAATTATGTATAGATCACACGATTGTGGCAGCCTACGTGCTAGCGATATAAATAAAGAAGTAACACTTGCCGGTTGGGTTCAAAAGAGCCGCGATAAAGGTTCTATTGTTTGGGTAGACTTGAGAGACCGTTACGGCATATCTCAGTTATTATTTGACGAAGAGCGCACCGAAAAGGCGCTTATTGAAAAAGCCCAAAAGCTTGGTCGGGAGTTTGTGATCCAAGTAAAGGGAACCGTGATCGAGCGGGTATCTAAAAATAAAAACATTCCAACTGGAGAAATAGAAATCCTTGTAAAAGAATTAGAAATCCTCAGTGTGTCTAAAACGCCTCCGTTCACTATTGAGGATAAGACAGATGGTGGAGAAGAGTTGCGTATGAAATACCGTTACCTGGACATACGTCGTAATCCAGTGCGGGAGAATTTGATTTTCCGTTCTAAAGTAGCCATGGAAGTTCGTAATTTCTTGGCAGGTAAAGATTTTATCGAAGTAGAAACTCCTGTATTGATCAAGTCTACCCCAGAAGGTGCTCGTGACTTTGTAGTACCATCGCGCATGAATGAAGGCCAGTTTTATGCCTTACCACAATCACCACAGACTTTTAAGCAATTGCTTATGGTAGGCGGAATGGATAAATACTTTCAGATTGTAAAATGTTTTAGAGATGAAGATTTACGTGCAGACCGTCAACCGGAGTTTACACAAATAGACTGTGAGATGTCTTTTGTGGAACAAGAAGATGTATTAAATATCTTTGAAGAAATGACGCGTCATTTATTGAAGAAAGTGAAGAACATAGATCTTGCCGATTTTCCAAGAATGACCTACAACGAGGCAATGGAAAAATACGGTAATGACAAACCTGACATTCGTTTTGGGATGGAGTTTGCTGATATTTCCGCTTTCGCGAAAGCGGGAGAATTCAAAATCTTTAACGAGGCAGAGCTTGTAGTCGCACTAGCAATACCTGGAGGCGAGAGCATGACGCGTAAAGAAATTGATAAATTAATCGATTGGGTAAGGCGTCCACAAGTAGGGGCAACGGGAATGGTATATGCAAAATGCAACCTGGACGGCAGCTACAAATCCAGCGTAGATAAATTTTACTCACAAGAGGACCTGGTAAAATGGGCAGAAGCCACTGGAGCAGAACCTGGAGATTTGATCTGTGTGATGTCTGGACCTGCGCACAAAACGCGTGCACAACTAAGTGCGTTGCGTATGGAAATGGCAGAGCGACTGGGATTGCGTAATGCAAACGAATTTGCTCCTTTATGGGTAGTAGATTTCCCGCTTTTAGAATGGGATGAAGACACAGCGCGCTACCACGCAATGCACCATCCATTTACTTCTCCTAAACCAGAAGATATTGATAAGCTGGCTACAGATCCAGGAAACGTGCGTGCAAATGCTTATGACTTGGTGATGAACGGGAATGAAATAGGAGGTGGATCGGTTAGAATATTTGATAAGGATTTACAAGCTTTAATGTTTGACCATTTAGGATTTACCCCAGAAGAAGCGAGAGCACAATTTGGTTTCTTGATGGATGCCTTTGAATATGGAGCGCCACCACACGCGGGACTCGCTTTTGGTTTTGATAGACTGGTTGCTATTTTAGGCGGTCAAGAAACGATTAGAGATTTTATCGCTTTCCCTAAAAACAATAGCGGCCGCGATGTCATGATCGATGCACCAAGTGCTATTGATAAGGAGCAGTTGAAGGAATTGAATTTGAAGGTTACGGTGTAGTTAGTTAAGACTTATGACTTCAGAGATATCAGGTTTTGAATATTGAATATCGGTCTTTGAGAGCACTTTGATAAGCTCAGTGTGACACCTCAGACCTCAGTCTTTTCCAAATAAGCGAGTATTGAGGCTCTCGAAACGCGGATTTAATGAATGTAAACATATGAATTTTTTAAAATTTCTTGGAATGTTACTCCTATTTGCTATGGTAGCAATAGGGGCAGGGTTTTATACTATAGACCAAGGTGATACTGCTTATGGTCATAAACTCATCGGTCTTTCTACTTTGTTTATCTTCTTTGTAATCATGCCCTTATTTATATGGACACGTTATAAAGATAAAGATCTGAGTAAATTCAATTTCAACCAGAAAAAGAAAGATGATGAAGATGAGGACTGGGATGTAGACGATAAAAGCAGGTGGAATTAGAAATGAAAAATAATTGGTTTGGTTGTTATGTTAGTAATTCGATAGTAACGAATCAAGCATGAGTAAGCAACGGACGATATCTTACTTAGGGAAAGAGAAGGTGCGTTAAAGTGTATTTCTGAAAACCAATTTCCTATTCGTATTGCTAAAAAATGTAAGTTTAAAAATGAAAACTATTTCTAAATGACTTTTGATAAAGAATTTAAAGAGGCATTGAGTCGTATACCTTCTAAAGAAAAGGACAAGTTAGTCTTAAGGCTTTTAAAGAAGGATTTAGTTTTAGCAAATAGACTGTATTTTGAGCTGGTGGATAATAGAACTGTTGATGATAGGAGGGAGCATATAGAGGGTTATTTGAGACAGCGCATTCATGCAAACACTTCCTATGTCTTTAAATCAGGTTATATAATGATGGACCTGAGGGAGCTAAGTGGAGCTATTACGGAACATGTTAGAATAACTAAAGATACATATGGCGAGCTAAGCTTAACTTTAATGGTTCTAGTGGAAACTCTAGAGAACAGGAATCAAGAGATTGCTAAAGAAACTCGAGGTAGATCTGGTAAGTTGTGCGTTTACATAATTGCAAAAGCATTTAAGATATTGATTGTAATCAACAAAATGCATGAAGATATAAGAATGGAGTTTGAGGATGACTTGATCAAATTAGGCCAACTATTCTCAGTAAATAAAAACATAATGAATGCTGCGATCTATAATGGTTTTGATGTAAACTGGTTGTTACAAGCTACTATTCCAGAAGATATTGAAGCTATTCATAAAGCGATAAGAGCAAAAGGTTATTTGAAAGGCGGGTCTTATTAATCGTTAGATATCAATAATATCAATCTTCACATCAAACATTTAAAAGTCTAATCTGGTAATTACTTCACCGTAATGCCGACTTTTGTAGAAGTAGAAAATGAGATATGAAAAAAGGAGTGTTAATGGTCAATCTGGGGTCGCCAGATAGTCCTAGTCCAAAAGATGTAAAGAAATACCTGGGTGAATTTTTAATGGACGAGCGTGTAATTGATCTTCCTTATGTATTAAGAGCCATTCTTGTAAAAGGAATTGTTTTGAATACAAGACCTAAGAAAAGTGCCGAGGCTTATGGTAAAATTTGGTGGGAAGAAGGAAGTCCGCTAATTGTACTTTCTGAACGATTGCAAGAGAAAATCGATTCTTTTACCAGTGTACCTATTGCTCTTGCGATGCGTTATGGCGCTATGCCTATTGAAGATGGATTAAAGGAGTTACACGACCAAGGTGTTGATGAAGTATTGTTGATTCCTTTGTATCCGCAATATGCAATGGCCACTACAGAAACTATTCAAGTACTTGCAGAAGAATTGCGTCAGGAGAAATTCCCTCACATGTCTTTTACAAACATGCCACCTTTTTATAATCATCCAGATTATATACGAGTACTATCTGAATCTATAAGGGAATCTCTAGAAGGTAAAGACTACGAGCATTTATTATTTTCATATCACGGTATTCCTAAAAGGCATATTAGAAAAAGCGATATAACTAAATCACATTGCAAGATGGATGGAAAGTGTTGCTCTACTCCATCACCTGCACATGAGTTTTGCTACAGCCATCAATGTAAAGAGGTGACCCGATTAGTGGGAGAATACCTAGGAATGGAAGAAGGGACCTTTTCCACCAGTTTCCAGTCCCGTTTGGGTTTTGATCCATGGTTAACACCTTATACCGACCGCACCATTGAAAAAATGGGCTTAGGCGGTACCAAGAAAATGGCTATTGCGACACCAGCTTTTGTAAGTGACTGTCTCGAGACATTAGAAGAAATCGCTATGGAAGGAGAAGAAATCTTTCACGAAGTAGGAGGTAAAGACTTTCACGTGATTCCATGTTTGAACGACCGTGAGGATTGGGTAAAAGTACTTTCTCGCTGGATAGATGAATGGGCTATGAGTGAAGTAACGGCTTAGTTTTACTTAATTATAATATCAAAAGGCCTTCTTTAAGAAGGCCTTTTTTATCATTTACAGGTATTCTATTCACCAATATACATGTAAATTGGTGGTCGTATTCACCAAAAAGCACATATTTGATGCCCGTAAAATCAAATAGTAAATGGTATGAATATTCAAAAAGGCTACGATAATTCAAAGAGATCTTGTTAAACGAGTAGAGAAGCGCCTTAAAGATAGGAAGGTTATAATCATAATAGGTCCTAGACAAGTAGGTAAAACTACGTTGATCAAAAAAATATTGAAAAATAAAGAACACCTCTTTTTAGATGGTGACGACCCATTAGTTAGAAGATCTACAGGTAATGCAAATACAGAACAACTTAAACAACTTATAGGGAATCATCACTTTGTTTATATAGATGAGGCACAGCGTATTAAAAACATAGGTCTTACACTCAAAATTATTCATGATCAATTACAGCCTGTCAAGCTATTAGTTACAAGATCATCTGCTTTTGAGTTAGGTAATGAAACAACAGAACCATTAACCGGACGCAAATGGGAATTTAAATTATATCCTATATCTTGGAATGAGTTTGAAAATAATGTGGGCTATCTCTAAGGTCAGCAACAATTGGAGACACGTTTAGTTTATGGAATGTATCCAGATGTGATTAACAATTTAGGAGATGAAGAAGATATTTTACAAGAACTTACAGATAGTTATTTGTTTAAAGACATTCTTGCTTATGCAGGCATTAGAAAGCCAGAATTATTAGATAAATTAGTGCGTGCGCTTGCTTATCAAATAGGCAACGAATTAATTTATAACGAGTTATCTAGCTTAATAGGAATAGATAAGAATACGGTAAGTAATTACATAGATGTATTAGAACAAGCCTGTGTGATTTTCAAATTACCTAGCTTCAGTAAAAGCTTGCGAAGTGAAATAAAAACAAACCAAAAGATTTATTTTGTTGATTTAGGTGTACGTAATGCTATAATAAACGACTTTAAACCTATAGAAGACCGACCCGATAAAGGTGCGATATGGGAAAACTTCCTGATTATGGAACGTCTAAAAGAGTTGGCATACAAAGGTGAAAAAGTTCGTTCACATTTTTGGCGCACTAGAACTCAACAAGAAGTAGATTATGTAGAAGAAAAAGGAACTGATATAAAAGGCTATGAATTCAAATGGAATCCCAATGCAAATGTCAAAATCCCGAAATCTTTCTTAGAGACTTACGACACTACTATAAAGGTTTTTAATAAGGAAAACTTTAGAGGTTTTTTGAAATAATACCGATGGCTATAGGATTGTTATACAACAGGAAACAAATTTTACAGTATAAAAAAATCAGAAGTTGAAATCCTAATAACTAGCACCTACTTGTTATACAACAACTAGAATACTATAGTACATTTACCCTCCATGAAAAACAAATTACCTCCTAAAAACAAATCCCAACTCTTGGGGACAGAAACGATTACAAGTTTACTTATTAAGCAGGCAGTTCCTGCTTCTATAGGTATCTTGGTTATGTCGCTCAATATCTTGGTGGACAGTATTTTTGTGGGTAACTGGATCAATTCTGACGCACTTGCTGCTATAGGCGTCGTTTTACCTATCTCCTTTTTTGTTGCTGCTTTAGGAATGGCGATAGGAATAGGTGGTTCAAGTATTATTTCTCGAGCACTAGGGGCAGACCATACAGAAAAAGCCAAACGAACTTTTGGAAACATGCTCTCTCTTACGGTGTTAATCACCGTATTGATGACTGTTTTTGGTCTGCTTTTTGTCGACTCTTTGGTACCCGCATTTGGAGGTAGAGGATCGCTTTTTGAACCGGCCAAAATTTATTATCAGATCGTCTTTTACGGTATTCCTATTCTTGGTTTATGCATGATGGGAAATAATGTGATCAGAGCCGAAGGGGCTCCTAAACACGCCATGATAGCCATGTTAATTCCATCTGTTGGGAATTTGCTTTTGGATTATATTTTTATCAACAGGTTGGGTATGGGTATGGCTGGCGCTGCATGGGCAACAACTATTAGTTATGTTCTTTGTTTTAGTTATGTTCTTTGGTTTTTTGTTTCCGGAAAAAGCGAGCTTCTTTTCGCCCTTAGACATTTGCTGCCAGATTGGGGAATTCTGAAAGAAATTAGTAGTCTTGGTTTTGTAACCTTATCAAGACAGGCAACTTCTAGTTTTGTTTTCCTTATAATGAATAATATTCTCTTTGAATTAAATGGTGTAGACGGTGTTGCCGTTTTTAGAATTATAGGAAGTATGATGATGTTTGCCTTATTTCCAGTTATGGGCGTGACTCAAGGCTTTTTACCTATCGCAGGTTATAATTATGGAGCAGAACTTTGGGGCCGTGTACGAGAGGTTATTTATACGTCTATCAAAATTTCTTGCGGATTAGGAGTGCTGATATTCTTAGGCCTTTTCTTTTTTACTCGAGAGATTGTAGGGGTCTTTACCGAAAACCCAGATGTTATCGATCAAGCTTCCTTTGCCATGAAATTGGTGTTTCTTTCGGTACCTATTATTTCTATTCAACTAATAGGCTCCGCTTATTATCAAGCCATAGGTAAAGCAATTCCCGCTTTAATACTCACACTGCTCCGGATGGCAATTATTTTGGTACCTTTATTACTGATTCTCCCTAATTTTTATGGAGAATTCGGAGTTTGGATCAGTTTCCCTATCGCAGACGTGCTTTCTACCCTTATTACAGCTTATTTTTTATGGAAAGCAATGGGTAAATTAAAACCTGTTTCTAACACAGATTAGTATAATGATCTCGCTTTCGCGAAAGCGAAATTATTAAATATATCCCAACCTTTTTAATGCTATGCATGCATACAATATCTTCGTTTCAAATTAGTCAAAATATGTACAATAAAGAATTTGATGTAAGATGGAGCGATCTAGATGCTAACAGGCACATGGCCAATAGTGCGTATCAAAACTTTATGAGCCACACCCGAATGGCTTTCTTAATAGACAATGATTTTGGGCAGCGAGAAATGGCTCAATATGAAACCGGTCCAGTTATTTTTAATGAAAACATCTTCTACTTTAAAGAAATTCATCAAGGAAAACCAGTTAGGGTAACTTGCGAAGTCACTGGAATGTGTGAAGATGCGAGCATGTTTAGTTTTAGACATAATTTTTACGACTACAAAGGCCGCAATGTCGCCCGAGGTTTAATGACAGGTGCCTGGATGAATCTAAAAGAACGTAAAATTACCGCATTGCATCCTGAACTTTATAAAAGGATTAAAAACTTTCCAAAATCTGAAGACTTTAAGGTTTTAGAAAAAGCAGATATGCGAGCACATGGAGAATTTCCTTCAGATCAGCTGTAGTTAACAGTCGAGCTTTGGTATAAAGAAGGCTTTACTATAATCTGAATTTTACAGCTAACACTATATACAGCAGCGTCTTTTGAAGAAGCAATAGAACGTTCTTTAAAATTAGCGGTTTATCTTACAAATGACTGAAGCGTTTATTCAGTTTTGATAGGCATAACAACCGAAAAACAAGCGCCTTTTCCTTCACTAAAAGCGGTGATGCTACCGTCGTGTTTTTCTACAATATTTTTGGCCAGATAAAGGCCAAGGCCTGTACTAGGTTCTCCATTAGTTCCTAAATGCCCGGGGATGAATTTCTTAAATAGACTTTGTTCGGTCTGCTTGTTGAAACCTATACCATTATCTTGAACGCTAATGGTTACAGTGTCTGCATCTGTTTTTGCAGCTATGTTTATTTCTCCATTTTGATCAGAAAATTTAATAGCATTAGTGATGAGGTTTTCAAAAACCTGCTTCATTCCTAGCGGATGTCCATATATTTTCACGCTATCTGGGATGCTGTTGACCACCTTTAATTGCTTAGCGGCCATGCTTTTTTTATGACCATCAAGTAGGTCATCAATCATTTCTGATACAGCTAGTATTTCAAAATTTTTAAACCCAATCTCGATCTGTTTGGTCTTTAAAACTTTAAGCATGACTTCTAAAAACTTGAGCTGCTTGGAGCCTATTTCTTGTAATAAGTTCAGATTAGCCTCACGCTCTTGCTGATTATCTCCATCTTCTCTTAAAAAATTAATGATCTGTAGTGTCTGTGCCACTGGGGTTCTTAGGTCATGAGAAATCAATTCGGCTATCTCTTGCTTTTCTTTATCAACTTCATCTAGACAAGCGATGGTATATTGAATGTTTCTCAACATTTCACCAACTTCATCAGTGTAGGTTTTTGGAAGATCAGGTACTGTTTCATGCTCTACATAGTCATTCAATGCTGTTTTACCCAAGGTTATGGGAAGCAAAAGGGAATTTAAAACTTTTAGCGTCAAAGCGGTCGCTCCAAGGGTTAAACCTAAAGTGATTAGGATAAAGGCAGTGGTTGAAACCTCCGTAGCAAAAAGAACATAGCAAATGAGACCTAATAAGGGTATGTGGATTCCTAGAAAAGCTACAAAAAGAAATTTATAAGAATACTTGTTAAGAAAGGGTATCTGAGAAAGCAAGTGGTAAATTTTCATAAATAAGCTAATTAGAAAGCGTTATATGCACGTAAGCAATATTAGGATTTAATTTCAAGAGATTCTTATTTTAACTCTTCTATTCGATTAACTCAAAAAAAATCTCCGTCTTTTTTTTGCTACCTGATAGTTGACTAACTTTACCACCAGTTAATTGACTAAAAATCTTCTTAAAAAACTTGTTTTATTTCATCAATTTCTAATGCTATAAATGATTTGAATTCAATGGCTTGTCAGTAAATTATTTTATAGGTTATCTTTTTATTTTTGCCATATGAGATCGATTAAGGATTCTGTGTTTTATAGTGAAGTACTCAAGGAGGTAAATTATCATTTTGGAGATTATTACTTTTTTGATGGTTTCATTGTTTCAGAAATTAAAGAAGGAGCTGACTTCTCTTGGGATAATGCAAAAGTTATTATTGACGAGGCAGCTGCCTATTACAATACTTCTGGAAATGACATTGTTTACATCTCCAACCGAATATTTAAATACAAGATACAACCGGTGCACTGGCTCAGGTTTAGTATGTATGCGTTTACCCTAAAAGGCTATGGTATTGTTGCAACAAATGAAATAGCTTCCAGGAATGCAAAATTTGAGTCTACTTTTGTACGTTCAAAAGTCAAAATATTTAATAACCTTTTTGAGGCTATTCAATGGGCAGCAGCGGTTAATGATAGTAAAAAAGAAGGGATGGTTTAAGCCTTATTTTTCAGGCTAGTTAAGAAGACACCACTAAAAATAAGCAGTCCAGCTACTGCTTTTTGCCAAGTAATGATGTCTTTTCCCAAACCTACTGCTATTATGGTAGCTAGTAAGGGTTGTAAATACACAAATACAGCCACCACACTAGGTTTTAAGGTTCTTATGGCAATAATATTAAGCATATAAGTTCCAAAAGTCGCAAATAAAATGACGTAGCCTATATTTAATAATGTAGTTGTACTCGCCATTGAAAAATCAAACGCTAGTCCCTGTGTGATTCCAAATGGAGTGATTAACAATACACCAAAAAAGTACAGCCATTTCATTAAAGTAAATACGTGATATTTTGCTGTTAGCTTTTTAGCTAAAAGTATATAAAAGGCATAGGAAACTGCGTTTACAAATATCAATAGGTTCCCTAACGTGGGGTTGGATGCTTGAGCACCAGCACCTGTGGATAAAAATATCAAAAAGGCTGCACCAGAAAAGCCTACGAGAATCCCTATAATGCGAGTAGCAAAAAGACGTTCCTTTAAAAACACTGCACTCAACACCAATACGATAATAGGGGTACTTACCATTAATACAGAGGCATTTATAGGTGAGGTGAGGGATAGTCCCCACATAAAAGTCACCATATTGAAACCTACGCCACAAAATGCCGCAAGAGCGATAAGTGGCAACTCTTTAGAAGGAATTCTTTCCTTAGGTCCAGCAAATAAAGATATGATCCAGAAAATAGCACAAGTAGCTACAACTCTATACCAGGTTAATCCAAAAGGCCCTATATGTAGAGGAGTTACTTCTTTTGCCGCAGTAAAATTATAGGCATAAAACAAAGCGACAAAAAAGCCGCAAACAATAGCAATAGAACGTGTATTCATTTAAGAGATGGCTACTTTTGCATCAGCAACTACTTTTTTAGAATTCCCTATAAAAGCTTCACCATTATAAATAAGAATAGGTCGTTTTATAAAGGTATAATGTTCGAGTAATAGCTCTTTATAATCGGTGTCAGAGAGGTCTTTCTCGTGAAGTCCACGACCTCGATACAGCTGTGCCCGTCTATTAAACAGTGCTTCATAAGAACCAGCTTGTTCTTTTAGAAACTTCAATTGTTCAACGGTAAGCGCTTGCTCTTTTGTGTTTTGTAAGGCAACATCTTTAGGAAGGTGTAACTCATTTTTTATGCGCTGGCAGGTGCTACAACTATCTAGATAAATGAATAGATTTTTCATAATGCAAAATTACGATAGCTTTTGGTATAAGAAATATGTTTCATGTGATATTAATTGTGGACAGTGTTGTACTTTCTATTTCTTAGAGAGTATAAAAGTATATGCTGAAGTTGATGCAGCGCAAAAATTCAATTTAAATACGGTTAGAAATTTTAAAAGTTAAAAAAAGAAAATAAAAATGGGTTGACTAATTTCTTAGATCAACCCATAAATTTAAAAAAGCTAGACGGCTAATTCTTTGCTTCGTTAATAAGGTACGGCGTTCTACCGTCGGTAATAATCACTTTACTGTTAGCAGATTTTGACAACTCTATAAAAGCTTCAATACTGCGTATTTTGAGTATTTCTGGTGTAAGACCTTGTGCTAGAATCATCTGCGCATCTCTGGTACCGGTGGCTTCAATGATTTTTCGATCTGCTTCCAGACGTTCTCTTTGTAGAATAAACTCCATTCTCATAGCGTCTTGTTCCGCTTGTAGTTTTTGCTCTATAGAAAAAGAAAGACCTTGAGGCAACTGTATGCTTTTCATGAGAACTGCTTCAATAATAATTCCTTGTGAGGTAAGCGTTTCTTCCATCTTTGCTTTAATTGCTTTTTCTATATCAGCCCTTTTTCCAGAGTGCATATCTTTTGCAAAAAATTGTGAGCAAACATCAGAACTTGCAGAACGAAAAACTGCCGACATCACATCTTTATAGTTAGGACCTATGTTTCTGAGAACTGTAGGTATCATCTCAACTTCTAGTCTGTAAAGAATGGAGATCTCAGAATCTACGCTTAAACCTTCCTTACTAGGTATTCTAAGAGCTAGTTTTAGATTGTTAGTTTGGATGGATTCTTTAATGACCTTTGTTGTAAAAGGATTAAAAACGATAGTACCTTGAGTGGTTACTTTAGAGTCTAGTTTACCTAATCTTTGTTTTACTCCAGCTTCCCCTGGTCTAATAACGGCACAGCTCGTAATTAATAATGACGCTGCTGCAATAATAAATATGTTTCTCATAGTATTACTATTAATAGTTCATAGTAAAGGTCGCTAAAGAACCTAGTTTACTAACAATGTTATTTGTTATTTATTTCATAAAAGTTTACCGATTGATAAATTACTAGGAGTCTGTAAAGAATCTAATTCTTTAAATTCCATTTAATTAGTACGCTAAGGCATCAATTATTTTGTTTTAGGAAGATGCGCTTGTTATCTTTATATCAAGGAAAATAAGGATATGAAATTTAACACAAAGACCATTCACGGTGGTCAGCACAACATAGATCCGGCATACAATTCTGTGATGCCACCTATATATCAAACTACCACTTACAAGCAAAGTACACCAGGAGGACACAATGGTTTTGAATATTCACGTAGTGGGAACCCCACTCGTGATGCATTAGAGAAGTCTATTGCCAGTATTGAAAGCGGTCATTATGGATTGGCTTTTGGTTCTGGATTAGCAGCTATTGATGCCGTTCTTAAATTATTAAAGCCAGGAGATGAAGTCATTTCGACAAACGATCTTTATGGGGGTTCGTACCGTTTATTTACTAGGATTTTTCAAGACTTTGGTGTCAAATTTCATTTTATAGGAATGGAAAATGCGGATCATATAGAAAACTTTGTAAATGAGAACACAAAATTAGTTTGGGTAGAAACCCCAACTAACCCGATGATGAACATTATAGATATAGAGGCAGTTGCAAATATTACCAACAAGCATAATATCTTACTCGCGGTAGATAATACTTTTGCTACAGCTTACCTACAAAGACCTTTGGAACTAGGAGCAGATATCGTTATGCATAGCGCGACTAAATATTTAGGCGGTCATAGTGATGTGGTCATGGGCTCTCTAGTTGTAAACGACAAAGATCTCTCTGAAAGATTGTACTTTATACAAAACGCAAGTGGAGCAGTTCCCGGTCCACAAGATTGTTTCTTGGTATTGCGTGGTATCAAAACACTTCATGTAAGAATGCAGCGGCATTGTGAAAACGGTAAAGCCGTGGCTTATGCATTAAAAATCCATCCTAATGTCTCAAAGGTATATTGGCCAGGCTTTGAAGACCATCCCAATCATGGAATTGCCAAACGGCAGATGAGTGACTTTGGGGGTATGGTATCTTTTACGACTAAGGCAGGTACGCTAGTCAGTGCGGTTAAACTGGTAGAAAAGCTAAAAGTCTTCACTTTAGCCGAATCCTTAGGAGGCGTGGAGTCTCTTGCAGGTCACCCAGCAAGCATGACGCATGCCAGTATCCCAAAGAAAGATAGAGAGAAGATAGGAGTAGTAGATTCCCTGATACGCCTAAGCGTAGGTATTGAAGATGTGGAGGATTTATTAGCCGATTTAGATCAAGCACTAGCTTGATTTAGCAGTTTTGAGAATAGTGGTGATAAAGACTAGCTTCTGTTAGTACCTGACCTGGTAGTCACCATAGAGACACCTTTTTGAGGTGATGAATAATGATAAAAGCGGTGCTTAGAGATTTAACTAAAAGGACTTTATTTTTAACTAAAAAATAAATTGCAGAATCATAAACTAGAGTAGATTTACTATGTAATTTTAAAGTCATCTACCATGGCAAATAAACCAGCAAAAGGCGCCGTAAACTTCGGAAAGCCTTCTTCAAAGCCAGCAGCAGCAATGCCTAAAGCTAAGAACTCTGCTTCTAAAAAGAAGTAATTGTTCTTGATGTGCGATCCGGTCGCATACAACTCAAACTCATAAAAAAAGAGCCGTTTCCATAAAGAAGAAACGGCTTCTTTATTTACAGCCATTCATACACTGGCAAGGCTAATGGATTTGAAGTATTCTCGCTTTTGCTCTATGCCTGCCGGCATGCAGGAAAGCGAGACACCTAGCGATACCCCATTCATAATTTAAAGTTTACACAACACAAATGGTTATAGAAAAATGCATCTTTGTGAAATATTAGAAAATTGAATTGGCAACAAAAAAAATAATCATAGGCCGCACAGACCGCGCTGATTTTCCAAAATTAAAGATAGAGGGAATTGATATTAAAATCGATACGGGTGCTTACACGAGTAGTATACACTGTAAAGATATTGAAGAAGCTGATGGTATACTCCATGCAACACTCCTAGATGAAGAACACGATCAGTACCATGGAAAGCGATTGAGCTTTGAAGAGTATAAGATCACTAGCGTGCGCAGTAGCAATGGTAGTGTCGATTTGCGTTATGAGGTGCAAGGAAACATCAGGCTTTTTAAGAAGCTTTATAAGATCTCTTTAACTTTGAGTAATCGGGAAGAAATGAAATACCCAGTTTTAATAGGGCGTAAATTTCTTTCTCCTAAATTTATAGTAGATCCTGAATTACAGGATGTTTCCTATTTACATTCCCAATATGAAGATTAGTATTTTATCTCGCAGTACAAGCCTATACAGTACGAAAAGACTGCTAGAAGAGGCTCGTAAAGCAGGTCATATTGCTAAAGCGATCAATGTGCTGCACTGTAATATCAAATTAGAAAAACAGAAACCTACCGTTTATTATCACGGAGAAAGGTTGGTCACTCCAGATGCCATTATTCCACGTATAGGTGCCAGTATTACTTTTTATGGTACCGCTATCGTAAGGCAGTTTGAGATGATGAATTGTTTTACGACGGTAAGCTCTATGTCCCTGGTTTGCAGTAGAGATAAATTACAAAGTTTGCAACTGCTTTCCAGAAGTGGTGTGGACATGCCCAAGACAGTATTTACGAACTTTGGCGATCATACAGATGATATTTGTAAACAAGTGGGTGGTCCTCCAGTGGTCATTAAAGTCCTAGAAGGAACTCAAGGGATAGGCGTGAATCTTGCAGAAACGATAGCAGCAGCAGATGCTATCATAGATGCTAATAATGAACTGAGGTCTCGTGTTATTATACAAGAGTTTATCAAAGAAGCAGGTGGCGCAGATTTACGCGCTTTTGTCGTTGGTGATAAAGTAGTAGGTGCTATGAAAAGACAAGCTCAAAAAGGGGAGTTCAGATCTAATCTGCATCGTGGAGGAACTGCAAAAAGCATCACACTTACTAAGCTGGAAGAACAAACCGCTGTAAGTGCAGCAAGATCTTTAGGTTTAGGAGTTTGTGGGGTAGATTTACTTCAAAGCAGTCGCGGGCCATTAGTTCTTGAGGTAAATAGTTCTCCAGGTCTCGAAGGAATAGAAAGAGCTACAGGTAAAAATATTGCTGCAGAAATAATCAAGTATATAGAAAAAGGAGTCCATGCTTAAAGAACTCAAGATATTTGATACGATTATTGAGCCAGGTAAAAGTTACAAGCTCAATTTTAATATGGCTAAGCTTTATACCTCTACAAGTATTGAAGTGCCTGTGATTATAAACCGGAGTAAAAAAGCTGGCCCGGTAGTGCTAGTTACTGGTGGTATTCACGGAGATGAAATAAATGGTATTGAGGTCGTAAGACAATTGATCTCCAAAAAGATCAATAAACCAGTAATAGGAACAATAATAGCTATTCCTGTTTTAAATGTTTTCGGATTTTTGAGCGGTAAGAGAGAGTTTCCTGATGGTAGAGATTTAAATAGAGTTTTCCCTGGAACAAAGTCAGGAGCGCTAGCAAGTAGATTTGCGTATCAAGTATCATCAGAAATTTTACCACATGTTGATATCATTTTAGATTTCCATACTGGTGGAGCCCAACGCTTCAATGCACCGCACTTGAGAGTTTCTCAGTTAGAAGTAAACTCTTGGAATTTAGCTAAGGTTTTTAATGCGCCATTTTTGATGCATGGCAACAATATTAAAAAGACATTTAGAGCCACTTGCTCTGACCTAGGTAAGACGTATTTGCTGTTTGAAGGGGGGATGTCTAACCGCAGTGATAAAGAAGTAGTTTCTACAGCAGTTAATGGAGCTATAAGAGTGCTGGAACATCTCAAAATGTTAGGACCTGATATTCCTGTTGAAGTACGAAAAGAAGATTCCATTATTGTAACAGATTCCATGTGGATCAGAGCAAAGTATTCTGGATTATTACACCCTAAGGTAAAAACTGGAAAACGAGTAGAAAAAGACGAATTTATAGCTATTATAACAGATCCTTATGGAGAATTAAGGTATAAAGTAAAATCTCCTCATGCAGGTTACGTGATTAACGTTAATCACAGTCCGCTGGTATATCAAGGGGATGCCATTTTTCATATTTCAAAACATGGACAGTAAACTAGCACTTAGAAAGGAATATGTTCAACGTAGACAGGCTTTAACGCTTGATCAAGTAGAAGAATACAGTCTGCAAATTGCTAATAAAGCATTAGAAATTGATATTTGGAGCCATTCCAACTACCATATTTTCCTTCCTATAGAAAAACAAAAAGAAATCAATACAGAGTACTTGCTTCACATCCTTCAAGGCAAGGATAAAAATGTGGTCATCTCTAGATCGAATTTTAAGAATTTTTCTATGTCTAATTATTTGTTGACAGATCAAACTAAATTAACAGTGAATACATACGGGATACCAGAGCCTGATGAAAACGGTATAGCTGTAGACGAAAAAAGCATCGATGTGGTATTTGTTCCATTAGTAGCTGCAGATAGATTTGGCAATCGCATAGGCTATGGAAAAGGCTTTTATGACCGATTTTTAAAGAAGTGTAGACCAGATGTTTTGAAGATAGGATTGTCTTTTTTTACCCCATTAGAGACTAAAATAGATACTAATAGTAATGATATTGGGATGGATTACATTATACATAGGCAAGAGATTCTCAAAGTAATTTAAAGCTTGATTTCCTATTTATGAAGTGAAAAGGCCATCAGCGGTAATTCTTAAATTATTTTCACCTATATTACCCCAACCTTGTTAGTTTCTAGCAATATTATTTAAACGTTTTCCCCTAAAACGATGAAAATTCCCCCTAAAAAAAGCTTGCAGCAAAAGCTGCAAGACAAAGAGTACTTCTTAAAAGAAACAGCCCTAATGACCCAAACAGGTTCTTATAGTGGAAACTTTAAAACAGGTTTCTGCTTTATGGACGAGATAGGAAGAAAGGTTCTTAATATTCCAAATGATTTTCAATTAAATTTTGAGTCTGCCTTAACCTTATTTGTGGATTATAAACAAACGGTTAAGAAGTTTAAAAATAGTCTAGAAGGATTTAGCTTCGAGCAGGATGTTGAAATGATAGATTATGATGGTAAGAAATTTTGGGTAAGAGCTACTGGAAAACCGCTTGTTGATGATTATACCGGAGCAATTGTAGGAATACGAGGAGTTTTTACAAGTATAGACCGTTTCATTAAGCAAGGAAAAGAATTGGAGAAAAGAGCAGAACTCATAGATATTCAAAATGAAAGATTGATCCATTTTGCACATATAGTGTCACATAATTTAAGATCGCACTCCAGTAATTTAGAACTTACACTTGAAACTTTTGCAGCAAAAAATTCTGATTCAGAAGAAACCGTTTTTAAGAGCTATCTCAAGGATATTTCGACTAGTTTAAGTCAGACACTTGAACATCTTAATGAAGTGGTAACCATCAATACTCATGAAAGAGGTAGGGAACTGGTAGATATTAAAGACGTTTTTGAATCAGTATTAGAGGAACATCGTCCTTTGTTAGGTTTAATAGACCTAAGGTTAGATTATGATTTTACAGCCCTGACTCATCTCAATTACGTCCCGTCGTTTTTACGCAGTATTCTCACTAATTTGCTATCTAACTCCATTAAGTATAGAGATGTCTTAAGACCGCTTCATATAGACGTGAAATCTAAATGTAAAGGTTCAAAAGAGCTTCTCGTTTTTAAGGATAACGGAATAGGTATAGATCTTCAGAAGAATAGAGATAAAATTTTTAATATGTACCGTACCTTCCATGACAATGATGATGCTAGAGGAGTAGGTTTATTTTTAACTAAAAACCAAGTAGAATCCTTAGGGGGTGATATTTCAGTTAAAAGTATTCTAGGTGTAGGAAGTTCATTTACGGTAAAATTTTAATATGACAGATACAGTGATTAAAAAGGCGTGTATCATCGATGATGATAAACTTTATGTGAGTTTAGTCAAGATGCTTATTAAAAAAAATAAACTTGCAGAAGAACTGCTCATTTTTGAAAACGGTCAGGTTGCTTTTGAGTTTTTTAAAGAAGAGCTTAAAAAAGAAGAGCCTCATTTACCTGAAGTCATACTTTTAGACCTTAATATGCCTATTATGAATGGTTGGGAATTTCTTGAAGCAATTAAGCCGCTAGCTGGACAGCTAAGGGCAAAGATCAATATAGTAAGTTCGACGATCAATCCTGCTGAGGTTAATAAGGTAAAAAACTACGATTTTGTCACTGCTTTTATTAAAAAGCCCATTAATAAAGAGGCAATGGTCCTGGCATTTACTCTAGAAGTTTCACCCTAACCTATGGTAATTTTAAAGATTATGCTTTTTCATTATCTGGAAAAGCCTTTTTACTAAAAAGTATCAAAAGTATCACACCTATAGTAATCGCACTATCTGCAACGTTAAAAATAGCGTTAAAGAATTTAAAGTGTTCTCCACCTACAACAGGTATCCATTGTGGCCAGTCGCCTTCAAATAAAGGGAAATAAAGCATGTCTACTACATGTCCATAGCCTAAACCCGCATAACCACCAATATCAGGAAAAGCGGTTGCGATGGCGCCGTGGTAGCTGCCTGAGAAAATAACACCGTAAAAAATAGAATCAATAATATTTCCTAATGCACCAGCAAAGATCAATGAAATACACACAATTAAAATCTGATGTCCATTCTTCTTAATACTGCTTACCAACCAGTAACCGATTCCAAAAACAGCAAATACTCTAAACACTACTAAAATTAATTTACCATAATCACCTGGAATTTCCATTCCCCAGGCAGCACCGGCATTTTCATAAAAAAGTAGTTTAAACTTCCCCCAGTCTACAATAGCGTCACTATTGCTTCCTGTTAATGTATAATTAAGCTTTATATAAATTTTGCTCGCTTGATCTATTAGAAGAACCAATAGAATAATAAGTACCGCTCTTGATAATTTCATTACGTATTTTTCAAAGTTGTAAAAATACTACTTATTGCGCTTTTTAAGATTGCTTATGCTGCCCGATATGGTTTCTAATCGAGCAAAATATTTGATCAATGAGGGTTTTTCAAAAACAAAAACATTTCCAGACCTAGAAACAGCTTCAATATCATAGTTTTTGAGGTCTATAGAGATCGTTGCGTAAACAGAAACATATGTAAGATCCCCTTGGATTTGGTCTATTTTACAACTTCCAGAAAGCTGATTTATATAAATGCTTTTGTAATTTCCTGTTATAGTGATGTCTGCTGTTTGTGTATTAATAATCAGATGTTTATTTCTAGGGAGGGATAAAGTAGCTTTTCCATCGATAACTTTATGAGCACTTAATTTGTCTTGAGGAAAGGAAAAAGTAGGGTTAAAAGGGTCAGTAATGAGTAAAGAATCGTTTCTGATCTCGCTAGATAAAACCACCGCATTTTTATATTCGCCATTCTGTGAAGTCACTAAGGTTACTTTATCAGAGTCGCTAGTAGTTATTTCTAATTCGAGGTATTGAATCATTTGAATATCTACCACGTTAAACTGAGCTTGAAGATGACTGGTCTCGTTTTTTACAGGCGTAGATTCTTGGGCATCCGCTTCCGCGAAAGCGAGAACAATACCAATTATTACAACACAAAAAAACCTTTGTAAGTTAGAACAAGCATCATCTTTATCCATATTACAAAGGTTTAAATTTTAAAAACTCCTTGAAGGAGCGCAGCAATTGGTTTACTGCAAGTTTTTTGCTTCAATGCTGAGCGTAGCATGAGGAACAAGCTCCAAGCGTTTTTTATTAATCAGCTTGCCGGTCACTCGACAAACGCCATAAGATTTATTTTCAATTCTTATCAATGCATTTTTAAGGTCGCGTATAAACTTTTCTTGACGTATAGCTAGTTGTGAGCTTGTTTCCTTGCTCATTACAGCACTTCCCTCATCAAAGGCTTTAAATTGAGGAGCAGTATCATCTGTACCATTATTGGCGTCATTCATATAGGCGCTCTTGATCAATTCATATTGCTCTTTTGCTTCTTTAATTTTTGCATTAAGTATATCTTTGAAATAAGCCAAATCAGCATTGCTGTATCTTAATTTTTCATTTTCATTGGTGCTCATATATTATATTTTAGTCACTTTGATTGTGGTAGCAATATCGTCAAATTCAATTAGCGTACCCTTATAAACATTTGTTGTTATTGTTAATAAATCTGCTAGCGTTTCATCTTTGATATACTGCTTGTTTGTCAAAAGAGCATCGTCTAGTTCCCTATGAGATGCAATCTCAATATTGATTCGGTCGGTTACCTCGAGTCCAGAGTCTTTTCTTATGTTTTGAATGCGATTTACTATTTCTCTAGAAATACCTTCTTTTTTAAGCTCTGGCGATATGGTTACATCGAGTGCAACGGTAATACCTGATTGGTTTGCTACTAACCATCCTTCTATGTCTGAAGACGTAATTTCTACGTCTTCAAGGGTCAATATAACGGCATTTCCGTCTACTTCCACTTCTTTTTGACCAGTTTTTTCCAACAAAGCAATATCCTCTTGTTGAAAACTTTTAATCCTACTAGCGACTTGCCCCATGAGCTTGCCAAAGCGCGGACCTAAGGCTTTAAAGTTTGGTTTGATTTCTTTTACAAGGATACCACTCGCATCATCGATTAACTCAATTTCTTTTACGTTTACTTCACTCTTTACCAGATCTGCGATAGCTTCTATCTGAGCTTTATCTCTGGCATCTAGAACCGGTATCATAATACGTTGTAGCGGTTGACGCACTTTAATACTTTCCTTTTTACGCAGGGATAAGGTAAGACTAGAAATGATTTGTGCTTTGTGCATTTTCTCCTCCAGTGCTGCGTCTATAAGTGATTCATCAGCTTTAGGGAAAAGTGCTAGGTGTACACTCTCACTCGCATCGCTTTCACAAACACCAGTTAGATCTTGATACAGTTGATCCATAAAGAATGGAGCAATAGGAGCACCCAATTGTGCTATTGTTTTTAAACAAGTGTATAAGGTTTGATAAGCAGCGATTTTATCTTGCTCATAAGTTCCTTTCCAGAATCTCCTTCTACATAAACGCACATACCAGTTGCTTAAGTTCTCTGTGACGAAAGTGGTTATCGCACGAGCCGCTTTAGTAGGTTCATAATCTTCATAGAAGGCTGTGCTTTCTTTTATCAAAGTATTTAATTCTGATAGTATCCAGCGGTCTATTTCTGGTCGTTCTGATAATGGAATGTCTTTCTCACTATAGGTAAATCCATCTACGTTTGCGTATAGACTGAAGAACGAATAGGTATTGTAAAGCGTTCCAAAAAACTTGCGTTGCACCTCCGTAATTCCATCGAGATCAAACTTGAGATTGTCCCAAGGATTAGCATTACTCACCATATACCAGCGCGTCGCATCAGCACCGTATTTTCCTAAAGTCTCAAAAGGGTCAGCAGCATTGCCTAAACGCTTCGACATTTTTTGTCCCTTTTTATCTAGAACCAGTCCGTTAGAAACGACGTTTTTATAAGCCACATCATCACTTATCATGGTGGCGATAGCGTGCAGTGTATAAAACCATCCACGCGTTTGATCCACACCTTCGGCAATGAAGTCTGCTTTTCTCAACTGGTTTTCTACTTGTTCTTTATTTTCAAACGGATAATGCCATTGTGAATAAGGCATGGATCCTGAATCAAACCAAACATCGATAAGGTCTGCCTCACGAGTTAACTTTGCTCCGCTTTTACCTACTAGATAAATTTGATCTACTACGTTTTTATGAAGGTCTACGATGTTGTAGTTTTCTTTACTCATGTCGCCATTTTTAAATCCAGCAAACGGATTTGTAGTCATGAACCCAGCTGCGATAGATTTTTCTATCTCTCCCATAAGCTCTTCTATGGAGCCGATGATCATTTCTTCTGTTCCAGTTTCATTTCTCCATATAGGAAGCGGTATTCCCCAAAAACGAGAACGCGATAAATTCCAGTCGTTTGCATTTGCCAGCCAGTTGCCAAATCTTCCTTCTCCGGTAGATTTAGGTTTCCAGTTGATGGATTTGTTCAACTCATGCATTCTATCCTTGAACTCGGTTACTTTTATAAACCAGCTGTCCAGCGGGTAATATAAAATAGGCTTGTCAGTTCTCCAACAATGTGGATAACTGTGCACGTATTTTTCTACTTTAAAAGCGCGATTTTGTTCTTTTAAAGCGATCGCAATATCTACATCTACAGAACGTTCTGGTGCTTCTCCATCAGCAAAATATTCGTTCTTTACATATTTGCCACCTACCTCAGGCAACTCCTCGCGGAATTTCCCCTGTAGGTTGACAAGTGGCACTGGATTGTTATATTCATCCAACACCAACATAGGTGGGATAGGTGGATTTGCTTGTTTAGAAACAAGGGCATCATCTGCTCCAAAAGTAGGTGCGGTGTGCACGATTCCTGTTCCGTCTTCTGTCGTTACAAAATCTCCTAATATGACTCTATAGGCATCCTGTGCGTTTTCAAAAGGCGTAGCATAAGCTAATAATTGCTCGTACCTTAAGTTGACCAGATCTGTTCCTTTGCAAGACCCTAAGATTTGATATGGTATTTTTTTATCTCCTAGTTGGTATTCTTGTTTCGCTTTTGCGAAAGCGTCACCTTTCAAAGCTTGATTCTTTTTACCAAACTGATAGCTCACTAACTTTTCTGCTAGGATTACCTGCATAGGAGCACCAGTGTACTGGTTAAAAGTCTCAGCAAGTACGTAATCTATTTTAGGACCTACAGTAAGTGCGGTGTTGGATGGCAATGTCCACGGCGTCGTGGTCCAGGCAAGGAAAAAAACCTCTCCATTAGTTGGAAAAGGTAATTTTGATGGGTCTTCCACTTTAAATTGAGCAGTAACAGTAGTGTCTGTTACGTCTTGATATGTTCCTGGTTGGTTCAACTCATGGGAGCTCAATCCAGTTCCAGCAGCTGGTGAATACGGTTGTATGGTATAGCCTTTATAAATCAAGTCTTTAGAATAAATCTCTTTTAACAACCACCATACCGATTCCATGTATTTAGATTTATAAGTAATATATGGGTCTTCCATATCTACCCAGTAACCCATATCATCAGTTAGCTTGCTCCATACGTCGGTGTATTTGAGAACTGCTTTTTTACATTCCTCATTATATGCTTCTACAGAGATTTTTGTACCGATGTCCTCTTTAGTAATTCCAAGTGCTTTTTCAACGCCTAGCTCTACAGGAAGACCGTGTGTATCCCAACCGGCTTTGCGATTTACTTGATAACCTTGTTGTGTTTTAAAACGACAGAATAAATCCTTGATCGTACGTCCCATAACATGGTGAATCCCAGGTAACCCGTTAGCAGATGGAGGTCCTTCAAAGAAAATAAAAGGCTCATTTCCTTCACGAGTCGTCATGGACTTGTTGAAAATGTCGTTTTCCTTCCAAAAAGATTTGATACGTTTATCAACTTCCGGAAGGTTCAATCCTTTGTATTCATTGAATTTTTTACTCATCGCACTAGTGTTTTAAAGCTGGCAAAAGTACGGAAATTTGTGCATTATATTCTTTTCATGATCAAGCAAATCACCGTCTTTTCTCAAGGGTTATAGTCGCTTTAAGACATGCGGCCTTCCTAAGGGGAAAGACTTACTCCACCTTAATCTCTAGCACCAGTCCTTCATGACTGCGCAAATTCATTACTGTACCGCCTTCAAAGAGGAGGTATTGCCCTTTGATACCTTTTAATTTCCCAGCATGTTGAGTGGTTTTAGCAAGGTTAACACTAGTCACTTTTTCGGGGTATTGAAGTACAGGAAATTTAATTTCCCATTCTTTTTCATTATCGAGAATGAATTCTTGGGCTTCTCGAGGTATGAATTCTAGTAAGCTTTCACGGAAGATTAACAAATCCACATCTTCCACGTTATTGGTAAGCATCTTGCGCCAGTTGGTCTTATCTGCAACGTGATCTTTTAAGGCAACTTCTGTAATTCCAGCGAGGTAACGGTTGGGCGCTTCTAGAATCGCAACCGCTTCATGAGCACCTTGATCGATCCATCGGGTAGGGATTTGTGTTTTGCGGGTAACCCCTACTTTTATATTACTGCTGTTAGCCAGGTAAACAATATGGGGGGTAAGTTGCACTTTTTTCTCGTACTCTAGATTGCGATCTTCTTCATCCAGATGTGCACGGCTCAATTCGGGCTTCATGATCCATTCTCCGGCTTGTGGGATTTGAGAAAAGCAATCATAGCAAAAGCCCTGACGCCATATTTTTTTGTCAAGGCTGCAATTAAGGCATTCATTTCCTACGTGCTTTAAAGAAATATGTTTATCCAGCAGCTGGTTCATGTGCAAAAAGTTATCTGGAAAAACAAGGTAATACTGAACGGTTTCCTTGAGTTCTGTTTGCATTTTTCTAATCGTTCCGGTAAGGATCATGGTAGTAACTTTAAAAATTAAGGAAGTATCTTTGGAACCGTAAAAATACCAATTAGGATTTGTAAAATATGGCAAACGCATTACTCAATTCTGTCGTCTCGTGGTTTCTAAAGAAACGCCTTCACGATATGGAGCTCTTTATGAAGCATCCACAGGAGTTGCAGGATAACATTTTGCAAGATCTTATTTATTATGCGAGGCATACAGAGGTAGGGAAGAAGTACGGTTTTGACTCTATAAAATCCTATCGCGATTTTGCAGACAGAGTCCCAGTTTCTGGATATACGGAAATGGAAGCCTCTATAGAACGGTCTAGAAAAGGGGAAGGAAATATTTTCTGGCCTAGTGATATCAAGTGGTTTGCTATGAGTAGCGGCACGACTAATTCTCGCAGCAAATACATACCGGTAAGCCAGCAGTCGCTCGAAGACTGTCACTATGCAGCCGCTAAAGACTTGTTGTGTATGTACCTCAATAACAATCCAGATTCTAAGATTTTTAAAGGAAAAGGATTGCGATTAGGTGGGAGTAAACAACTGGATAGAAAGTCAGGAACTGCTGCTGGGGATTTGAGCAGTATTTTAATAGACAACATGCCTTTCTGGGCAGATTACAGCTCTACTCCTGGAAATGAGGTAGCTTTAATGGCAGATTGGGAAACTAAAATGCCAGCGATAGTTCAAGAAAGTATTACAGAAGATGTGACCAGTCTTGCAGGTGTTCCCTCCTGGATGATGGTGCTCCTTAACAATGTCTTAGAAACTACAGGTAAGGATCATATTCTTGAAGTATGGCCGCAAATGGAAGTGTTCTTTCATGGAGGCGTGAGTTTTGACCCGTATGTAGACCAGTATAAAAAATTACTGCCAGCAGGTCATATCAAATACTACGAAACCTATAATGCGAGTGAAGGTTTCTTTGCGATTCAAGATAGAAACGACAGTAATGAATTATTACTTATGTTGGATTACGGAATTTTCTATGAGTTCATTTCTATGAAAAGCTATGATACACCAGACGAGAAGATCATACCACTTAGCGAGGTAGAATTAGAGGAGAATTATGCTATTATTATCACTACTAACGCTGGTTTATGGCGTTATAAAATAGGAGATACGGTACGTTTTACGAGTAAAAGTCCTTATCGTATTAAGGTAAGTGGTCGTACCAAGCACCACATCAACGTATTTGGTGAGGAGTTGATCATAGAAAATGCTGAGGAAGCACTTAAGAAGACCATAGCAGAGATTCCTTGTTTTATAAAAGATTATACCGTTGCGCCTATATTTATGGAAGGTAAAGAAAAAGGAGCTCATGAATGGATGATTGAATTTGGTACGCAACCTGGTGATATTTCCGCTTTCGCAAAAGCTTTAGACTTACATCTTCAAAGAGTAAATAGTGATTACGAGGCAAAGCGCTATAACAATATCACATTAACGGCACCAAAAATAAATATTGCAAATCCAGATGTGTTTTACAACTGGCTAAAGCAAAAAGGTAAACTGGGCGGCCAGCATAAAATCCCGAGGCTGAGTAACTCTAGAGAATATATGGACGAGTTGCTTGTTATTCATCGCAAAGGCAGTCTGGTTAAATAAAGGAGTTCATTTAATGGTTTAATTATCGATAGCAGGATCAAACTGCTTTGTTAAACCTTATCTGAAAACTGAATAAAACCGTATTTTTGCAAAAAATTATACATGAGCAAATTAGTTGTGGTAGGAACAGTAGCATTTGATGCGATTGAAACTCCTTTTGGTAAAACAGATAAGATTTTAGGTGGAGCAGCAACCTTTATAGGACTTAGTGCTTCTCACTTCGATACAGAAGTAGGCTTGGTAAGTGTTGTAGGAGGCGATTTTCCTCAAGAATATCTAGACATGCTTAAAAACCGCGGTATGAACATCGACGGTATTGAGGTCGTAAAAGAGGGGAAAACATTTTTCTGGTCTGGAAAATACCACAATGACATGAATACTCGTGATACTTTAGTAACAGAGCTTAATGTATTAGCAGACTTTAATCCAGTAGTGCCAGAGGCTTTTAAAGATGCTGAGGTAGTTATGTTAGGAAACTTGCATCCAGCAGTACAATTAGGGGTTATAGAGCAAACTCCTGCAGCAAAGTTAATCGTGCTGGATACTATGAATTTCTGGATGGACAGTGCTTTAGAGCTGTTACATCAAGTAATTGCTAAGGTAGATGTGATCACCATTAATGACGAGGAAGCAAGACAGCTTTCGGGAGAATATTCTCTAGTTGCTGCAGCACGTAAGATCCATGCAATGGGTCCTAAGTATGTAGTGATTAAAAAAGGAGAGCACGGCGCTTTATTGTTTCATGGGGAGCATATTTTCTTTGCTCCAGCATTACCATTAGAAGAAGTGTTTGATCCTACAGGAGCTGGTGACACATTTGCTGGAGGTTTTGCAGGATTCCTCGCAGCAAGTGGTGACTACAGTTTTGAAAACATGAAACGGGCGATTATTTATGGTTCTAATTTTGCTTCCTTTGCGGTAGAAAAATTTGGAACAGAGCGTATGCAAACGATTACCAATGATGAAATAAACACACGTTTAGAGCAATTTAAAGCGCTAACAAAATTTGAAATAAACAATTAGTAATATTTATCAAAAAAGCCTCAAGAATTCTTGAGGCTTTTCTATTTTAATACCCTTATACATCCCATCATGAGCGACCAGATAAAACACGAGTGCGGTATTGCACTTATCCGTCTTCTTAAACCATTAGAATACTATAAGGAGAAATACGGAACAGCTTTCTACGGTATCAATAAAATGTACTTAATGATGGAAAAACAGCACAACCGTGGCCAGGATGGTGCTGGATTTGCCAGTATCAAACTGGATGTAGACCCAGGCCAACGTTATATTTCTAGAGTGCGCAGTAATGCCGCACAGCCTATTCAAGATATTTTTGCACAAATCAACGACCGCATCAATACAGAGCTGACTGAAAATCCTGAAATAAAAGACGACGTAGCGGCACAAAAAGAACGGATTCCTTATGTAGGAGAATTGTTGATGGGCCATGTGCGTTACGGGACCTTTGGTAAAAACAGCATAGAATCAGTACATCCATTCTTAAGACAGAACAACTGGATGCACCGCAACCTGATTATGGCAGGTAATTTTAATATGACCAATGTATTCAAGCTTTTTAACAAGCTCGTAGAACTAGGGCAGCACCCTAAGGACATGGCAGATACAGTTACCGTAATGGAGAAAGTAGGTCATTTCCAAGATAGACAAGTCAGTAAATTATACAAAAAGTTTAAGTCAAAAGGTCTTTCTAAAATAGAAGCCAGTCCTAAAATTGCAGAAGAAATAGACGTTGCTAAAATACTGCGTAAGAGTGCTAAGGACTGGGATGGCGGTTATGCTATGGGGGGTTTAATGGGACATGGAGATGCTTTTTTACTGCGTGATCCTGCAGGAATACGACCGGCTTATTATTATCAAGATGATGAGGTAGTAGTAGTAGCAAGCGAGCGACCAGTAATACAAACGGCTTTTAATGTTGCATTTGAAGAAGTTAAGGAGCTCGATCCAGGGAAGGCCATTATTATTAAGAAAAATGGAACAGTTACCCTAGACCAAATCACAGAACCATTAGAGCGCAAAGCTTGTTCTTTTGAACGCATTTACTTCTCACGTGGAAGTGATGCAGAGATTTATCAGGAACGCAAAATGTTAGGAAAACTATTGTTTCCTGAGATTATGAAGAGTATTGATAACGATATTGATAACACGGTGTTCTCGTACATTCCCAACACAGCAGAAACATCATTCTACGGCATGGTAGAAGAGGGTCACGCCGTTCTCAACAAGCAGAAAAAAGATTTTATTATAGCTGGAGAAGGAAAGCTGACGGAAGAGCAAGTGGAAGCTACGCTTTCGCGAAAGCTAAGAACAGAAAAAATAGCGATTAAAGATGCTAAACTGCGCACATTTATAACGGAAGATTCTTCTCGTGACGACCTTGTAGCTCACGTGTATGATGTGACTTATGGTGTTGTAAAGCCGGAAGACAATCTGGTAATAATTGATGATTCTATAGTGAGAGGCACTACCTTGAAGAAGTCCATTCTTAAAATGATGGATCGATTGAACCCTAAGAAAATCATAGTGGTTTCTAGTGCACCACAAATTAGATATCCAGATTGTTACGGAATAGATATGGCACGAATAGAAGGCTTGGTAGCTTTTAAAGCGGCACTAGCTTTACATGAAGATCGTGGCACTTATGATGTGGTAGAAGAAATCTATAAGAAGTGCAAACTACAGACAGAGATGAAAGACGTAGATGTGGTAAACTACGTAAAAGATCTATACGACCCCTTTACAGATCAAGAAGTTTCTGATAAGATAGGAGAACTACTTTCTGAGGAAGGTTTAAAGGCTGATATAAAAATTATTTATCAAACCGTAGATAATTTACACAAAGCCTGTCCCAAGAATTTAGGGGATTGGTACTTTACAGGAAATTACCCTACAGACGGCGGTAATAGAGTGGTAAATCGAGCTTATATCAACTTTTTTGAAGGAAATGATGAGCGAGCTTATTAAGACGTTATTTTCTTATAAATTTTAAATCAAAATCCCCAAATCAAGTAATTGATTTGGGGATTTTGATTTAAAAAACTTTTTTACTCATTGAAAATGATATTTTGCTCCTTGCTTATTTTGAAGTCATAAAGCTATCAATAGTTTTATCAAAAATTGATCAATTAATTCGGCTATTGTATATCCGTTTAATGCCTATTAGATATGATGCCTGGACCTGTCTTCTGTGTTTGATGCGCCCATTTTGAAGCCTCTACCTCAAAGTAACCTTCATTCATATCCATCATTCTCTCTCAAGTATAACGGTCATCTCGATCTCCCATGGAGAGCACCCCTTGCTAACCACATGACGATCATAAAAATTAAAACCTAGAGAATCCATAGGAACATAGAGTCTCGAGGTCTTATAAATTTAAAAAATAGTCTTTGTACTACTAAAGTCATTACTCTATCTTTTTAAAGATTTTATAAACTAAATAAAGAATCAGCAATAAAATCAAGATGAATAAGATTTGACTTATTAAAAGTCCTAAACTAAAATCATTTATTACACTTTCCATAATTAATTAATTTTTTCAGAACGAACTATTTCGCCAGTGGTTATATTTAAAATCACCCTTATTTGGATCTGAGATGTAACACTTAAAGGTATGGCAAAGCCGCTATCAGAAAATTTAATCCCCATTGTTTCATTTACTATTATGTCTAGTTGTACGGTATTACCTACTAAGTTAACAACTCCTATTTCATAAACAACTACTCATTAATATTTAAAGCCATTTTCCATACTTGATATTCATGACAGTTAACCGTTTCAACGAAAATTTTCACATATAGGTGTTCCTCTAAAATACCATCTTTTTCCTTACTAACATCCTCTACTTTAAAAAAATCTAGACTAGAAACGTCTGTTAATTTTAGAGGCTTTTCTAAAGAATAATATTCAAAATATTTTTAAATATTTGGTTGTGAATTTACTACAACAACTTCATTATCATTTTTTATAGTTTTATTCTCTTCAAGCCATGTGTTTTTGTGTTTATAAAGAGGGATTTTCAATTTAGCTGAACTGTCTTTTTTAATAAATTTAAATAGTTCGCTATCGTTTAGTATTACATAAACAGTATTGTTACTTTGACTTGATACAAAACTTGAAGTCAAAATAATTATTGAAAAAAAGAAATTTTTCATACCATTCTTAGTTTTAGTCAATTTTTCCTTTTTAGGAATTATTGAAATTATTAATGGTTGTATTTATGGAATTTCTTTCTAATTGTGATAATGCATTCCAGGCAATAGTATTTACAGTGATTTTTTCTGATTTTACTATTACATCAGACTCACAACTGAAAATAAAAAATAAGAATACAAAAGATAAACATTTAAATAAACCTAGAATTGATTTAGATTGGGAGATAATAACATATTTGCTTAATTTTACATCATAAAACTAGTATTTTTAAGATGATATATTCAAGTTTATCCTATTATTCGTTAAAATCTCTATAATTAAACCCTACTGATCCACAGCATGCCAATCGACATAGCAGGTTTCTCTTTCTCTTAAACCTAACGCGTTTAGGGAGATGTTTACAAGCAATTGTTTTTGAATTTTATCGGAAAATCGATGATCATCATCTCAATGGTAGTTTGGGAATCTACATAATGATGAGTTGAGTATAGTTACTCCTCAACAATTATTGGGACTCAATTATGATGATCTCTTTGTAAGGATGAATGAGAATCTATCTTTAAGGCATTTTAATTTTGAAGTAAAACATTTTCACAGGAAAAACAGCTCATTTAAATGGTGATTATTTTGTTTCTGAAAAGGTTTTATTACCATCAGTTATGAATAAAATTGATGAGGCATTAAAATCAGATAGAATATTAGTTTCTATTGCGAGAAGAGGTAATCTCATGGCAGTAGCCAAAGTAAAACACAACCAAAATAATGTATATATAGACAGCTTTTTACAAATGCATAGCAATGCGTCCACAATACTATAAATCCTGAGGAAAGATTATTGAAAAGCATATCAGAGATTTCCAAAGGTGAAACGATAAATCATTTGAATCTAACCCAAATAAAAATCCCCAAATCATTTGATTGATTTGAGGATTTTTATTTGGGTTAAGTGCTTACTGGAAACTACTTCCCTTCAGCATATCTTTTAGAAACTTCTTCCCAGTTGATAAGATTAAAAAATGCTTCCACATAATCAGGACGTCTGTTTTGATAGTTCAAGTAGTAGGCATGTTCCCATACATCAAGACCTAGAATGGGAGTTCCACCACATCCTACTTCTGGCATCAATGGGTTGTCTTGGTTGGGAGTTCCACATACATCTAGTTTTCCACCTTCATGTACACAAAGCCATGCCCATCCAGAACCAAATTGTCCTTTTGCAGCAGTGCTAAAGGTGTCTTTAAAATTTTCAAATGTACCAAATGAAGTCTTGATCGCATCAGCTAGTTCGCCAGTTGGGTGACCACCGCCATTAGGACTCATTACTTCCCAGAACAAACTGTGGTTATAAAAACCGCCACCGTTATTTCTTAGGGCAGTGTTGTGCATGTCTAGATTTAAAAGAATGTTATCAATAGTTTTTCCTTCTAGATCTGTCCCTTTTACAGCATCGTTAAGTTTATTAGTATACCCTTGATGATGCTTTCCGTGGTGTATCTCCATAGTTTTTGCATCAATATGAGGTTCTAGTGCGTCTTTAGCATAATTTAATTGAGGTAGTTCAAAAGCCATTATATATTCTTTTTAATTAGTTATTTATCGAATTATAAATTTAAGCACAAAAAGGGGACTGTTAAAATTATCCACGTTATATTATCCTTAAAGTGTTCAGGTTCATTATAAAGTGTAAATAAGTTAAAAAGAAAGCAATTTGTTTAAATTAATGCTTGTCAAGTAATACAGACCGTTGTACTCATGGAAGATGCAGTATAGGGGTAAGAGGTAAATAACGTTTTGTAATTGCCATAAAGGAGAGTTGTATCAAATAAATCTATGTCATACGGACTACAATCCATAAGGAATCTTACAGCGCAGCGGTCTTGTGTCTTTCTTTTCTATGCTTATCTTTGACTATGTCTGAATCACCTACTACTTTTTATAGCGCCAGTGCAGGATCTGGAAAGACCTATACGCTTGCGCAAGATTACCTCACGCTGCTTTTTAAAAATCCGTATGCTAATGGATACCGGCGTATTCTAGCGGTGACATTTACTAATAAAGCGGTAGGCGAGATGAAAGAACGTATTCTTGATTACTTGCATAAATTTACTTTTGACGAGTTAGAAGAGGGGGTTATAGGAATAGCAAATCACATTAAAAACGAAACTGGCCTAGATAGCGATCAGTTCAAAAAGAAAGCCCAAGCTGTTTTTAATCAGCTGTTGCATGATTACTCGGCCTTTGATATAGTCACTATTGACTCTTTCAACCATCGTATTTTAAGAACCTTTGCAAAGGATATCGATTTACCCGATAATTTTGAGGTAGAACTGGATAGCAAACGGTTGATTTCAAAAGCCATTAACAACCTTATTGCGAGAGCAGGAAAAGATAAGAAACTCACTCAGCAATTAGTGGACTTTTCTTTATCAAAGATAGAAGAAGGCAAAAGCTGGGATATAGAATACGACCTTCAAGATATAGCCAAATTAATTCAAAATGAAAACCATTATCCTTTTCTTAAGCAATTAAAGGGTAAAGAGGTAAAAGACTTCTTAAGCTTTCGTAAAAGTTTGTATAAAAAAATCAACACTGCTCAAAAAGAGCTTAGTGATAAAGCAGTAGCTCTAGTTAAAATGTCTGAAGATTTAAACATCTCTTCAGCCGATTTTAAAGGAGGTTCAAGGAGCATATTTAATACGGTTATCAAAGTAGCCCAAGAAGATTTTTCTGTAAAAATAGACGCTGCTTCTATAAGAGACCTTATCGCTGGAGAATTATACCCCAAAGGGAAATCCCAAAACATCAAGGATCAAATAGACCAAATGGCTGCTGTTATTAAAATATTTGCAGAGCAGTACAAGGAGCAAATGGGAACGGTTCTTTTTCACAAGAACATCGCCAGTAGTCTAACGCCTTTATCATTGCTCAATGAATTGCTTCATGAGATAGATAAGATTAAAGTCGCAGAGCAAATCGTGCCTATTTATGAGTTCAATGCTTTATTAGCAGAACAAATTAAGGACCAGCCAGCTCCTTTTATATATGAACGACTTGGGGAGCGTTACCGTCATTATTTTATAGACGAATTTCAGGATACCAGCCGCATGCAATGGGAAAACCTCGCGCCACTTATAGAAAATGAACTCCAGCAGCAACGAGAGAATGAAGAGCGTGGAAGCCTCATGCTCGTGGGTGATGCAAAGCAGTCCATCTATAGATTCCGTGGTGGAGATGCTGACCAGTTTTTGAGATTACTTGCTACTCCAGATCTGTTTATGTTGCCTAAAAAAGCCGAAACACTGGAATTCAACTGGCGTAGTTACGATGAGGTTATTAAATTTAACAACGAGTTTTTTGATTATTATGGAGATCACCTTCACAGTGAGGTGTACCAGACTTTGTATAAGAAATACCTCCAACAACAAACAAGAGCAAAAGAGGGTGGTTTTATACAAATAGACTTTATAGATAAGGATTTTGAAGCTCCTTACGACACAGAAGATTTTAAAAATGCGTACCCCTATCACGTATATCAACAAATTAAAAAGGCCCACAAAAATGGTTTTGCATTAGGCGAGATTTGTGTTCTTGTACGAGCAAATAAAGAAGGTCATGAGATCGCAAAATATCTAGTTTCTCAAGAAATGCGTGTAGTCTCTGGAGATAGTCTGCTGGTATATGCCTCGCATAAAGTACAGTTATTAGTCGCTTTGATGAAGATGGTGCAGGCGCCAGAGCAACAACAACCGCGTTTTGAGTTTCTGATGGCGTACACCAGAGTTTTTGAGATCGAGGATATTCATTCTTTTGTTACCGCGCACCTCCATCAGAGTTTATTGGAACTAGGCAAGAGTCTTATGGCTTTTGAAAATGATGATTTAGGTTCCGCTTTCGCGAAAGCAGCATTATTTCAAGCGACAGAACAAGTAGCAGAGTCTATAGGGTTATTTAAAGAGCAAGACACCAGATTACAGTCGTTTCTAGAATTCCTATTTGAATATTCTACCGGCTATGAAGTATCGCTCTCTGGATTTTTAGAACACTGGGAACTGAAAAAGGAAAAACTGAGCGTACCAGCTGCAGCAGATGCTGACGCGGTACAAATTATGACCATTCACAAGTCTAAAGGACTGGAATTCCCTGTGGTCATAGTTCCTCATTGCGATAAAAAATTAGATGAGGCTAGAAATCCATCAGGCTGGGTTCCTGTAAAGGAAAAAGAATACGAAGGTTTTGATCAAGTTTATATCAATTTAAAAAAAGAAAACGAATTTTATCCAGGTACTGCTCCAGAGGTCTATGCAAATAACCTCGCCAAAGTTCAAATGGATCAAATCAATACGTTATATGTGGCTTTTACAAGAGCAAGAGAGCAATTATACATCAGTGCAGAAAGTGCCAACGGGAATACGAAGAACTACTCCTCACTTTTAAAAGAGTTTATTGAAAAAAAAGAAATTGAACTAGAATCTCATAATGGTTATGAGTCGGCACAAATAGGAGAGGTGAATCGCAAATCTATAGCTAGAGAAACAGAAGAAAGCCAGATGCTGGAGGAATACAAAGTATGCTTGGATTCTGAAAGATTGAGTATTTCTACGAGAAAAGGCTTGCTGTGGTCAAGTGGCGCTAGTGAGGCCATTCAAAAAGGTAATGTGTTGCATGAATACCTTTCCTTGATGAAAGATTCTTCCAACTTTGAAAAAATGCGTAAAAAGATAGAAAGAGATTTTTCCCTGTCTAAAGACGAACAAAAAGAGATGAAAAAGATGATCGAGGCAGTAATTACCCATCCAGATCTAGCACCTTACTATATAAAAGGTATACATGTACTCAACGAGCAACCTATTTTGCTTCCATCGGGAACAAGGCTTATACCAGATAGAGTAGTGTTTGTAAATGATGAGGCGGTTATTATCGATTATAAAACTGGTGCTGTTTTAGAAAAACACCGATTACAACTTAATAAATATGAAGATTTATTGGTGTCTATGCATATAAAGGTTTCAGAGAAAGTGCTTATTTATACAGATAGTTTAGAAATCGTTAAATGGAATGGTTAAAGGCTTGCGGCTTGTTATATTTGTAAAACACTAAAAAATCTATAATGTACGGATCAATTAAAGAACACCTACAAAAAGAACTAGCAGAAATTAAAGATGCTGGATTATATAAAAGAGAACGTATTATTACTTCTCCGCAAGATGCGGTCATCACTTTAGAGGATGGTTCTGAAGTTCTCAACTTTTGTTCTAATAATTACTTAGGACTTTCTTCTCACCCAGAAGTGATAAAAGCAGCAAAGGATACCTTGGATTCTCATGGTTTTGGAATGAGCTCTGTTCGATTTATTTGTGGAACTCAAGACATACACAAAGAACTAGAGCAAAAACTAGCAGATTTTTACGGTTGTGAAGACACGATTCTTTATGCAGCTTGTTTTGATGCTAATGCAGGTGTCTTTGAGCCTTTACTAACTAAAGAAGATGCCATTATTTCAGATTCTTTAAATCACGCTTCAATTATTGATGGTGTGCGTTTGTGTAAAGCTGGCCGTTACCGCTATGCCACTGCAGACATGGCAGATCTTGAAAAACAATTAAAGCAAGCCACTGAAGATGGAGCGCGCCATAAACTTATTGTTACAGATGGTGTTTTCTCCATGGACGGGCTGTTAGCACCTTTAGATAAAATATGCGACCTGGCAGATAAGTATGATGCTCTTGTTATGGTAGATGAATGTCACGCAGCAGGTTTCTTAGGAGATACAGGTAGAGGTACTCTAGAAGCAAAAGGTGTTTTAGGAAGGATAGATATTATCACTGGTACTTTAGGTAAGGCACTTGGTGGTGCTATGGGTGGCTATACCTGTGCCAATAAAGAGGTGATTGAAATACTGAGACAGCGTTCTAGACCTTACCTTTTTAGTAACTCACTGGCACCTTCTATAGTAGGTGCTTCTATAAAAGCACTAGAGCTGATAGATGAAAGCACGGAACTTATCGATAAAGTGCAGTCTAATACCGCCTTTTTCAAAAAAAGCATGCAAGACCTAGGATTTGATATTATGGACGGTGAAAGCGCTATTGTTCCCGTAATGTTATACGATGCAAAACTCTCTCAACAAATGGCAGATTTACTCCTAGAAGAGGGTATCTATGTGATAGGATTCTTTTATCCAGTCGTGCCTAAAGAGAAAGCAAGGATAAGGGTGCAACTAAGCGCAGCGCATTCACAAAATCATTTGGAAAAAGCAATCGCTGCTTTTGAAAAAGTGGGAAAAAAATTAGGTGTTATTTAAAAATAATAATGAATAAATAGTAAATGAGACATTTTTAGAGAAAATTATTGACCGTATCCTTGCGAAAGACAAGGAACGGTTTAATTTTGCAGTGTATATTATTAAAAACCCCAACATGAAAAATATATTTAAATTACTAGTTGCTGGAGCATTACTACTTTCTGCCAGCATGAGTTACGCACAAGATGAAAGCAATCGCTTTAGTTTTGGCATAGGTATTAATGCAATTGATCTATATCCAGTAGGAGAGAAAGATCAAGGATTAGGAGATTACTTCGATCAACCTTTTAATGTAGATCACTACAACATCATGCCTTTCCCAAGCCGTTTTGAACTAGGATACTATGTAGGTGACGGAATAGTCGCTACTGGTGCGGTTTCATTCAATCAAATAGATAGAGTAGGTGATACTAAAATAAAGGAATTATCTTACCTATCAATTGATGGTGGTTTGAGATACAACCTTAATGAATTGTGGAATGGTTCTTCTGCATTCAGTCCTTACTTAGGAGCTGGTGGATCTTACCAGTGGTTAGACGAAGATGGATTCGGAACATTTAATGGTACTTTTGGTTTTGACATCGGTCTTGCTAAAAACCTATCTGCTAACGTACAAACTACATACAAGCACGCATTTGAAGATACTTTTCCAAAGCACTGGCAACACACAGTAGGTGTTAAATTTACTTGGGGAGCTGTAGATACTGACGGCGACGGAGTTGTAGATAATAAAGATTTATGTCCAACAGTTCCTGGATTAGTGCAATTCATGGGATGTCCTGATACGGATAGTGATGGTATAGAAGATTCTAAAGATGACTGTCCTAATGTTTATGGTCCTGCTGAAACTAACGGATGTCCTGACACAGATGGAGATACAGTATTAGACAAAGACGATAACTGTCCTGACACATTTGGTCTTGTAGCTCTTATGGGTTGTCCTGATGCTGATGCTGATGGTGTTGCTGATGGTGATGATGAATGTCCTAATGAAGCTGGTCCAGTTTCAAGACAAGGTTGTCCTGTTAAAGATAGAGATAATGATGGTATCGAAGACGCAATGGATAAATGTCCAGATGTAGCAGGTATCGCAGAATTAGAAGGTTGTCCAAGACCGGTTCTTCCACCTGTTGAAGTACAAGCTCAATTAAATCAGTATGCTAGAACTATCTTATTTAATACAGGTAAAGCCTCTATTCAAGTAGAGTCTGAGCAAACACTTGCAGACATTACTACTATCTTGAACAAATACCCAGAAGCTAAATTTTCTATTGATGGTCACACTGACAGTACAGGTAGTGCAGGATTCAATGAGCGACTTTCTGACGATCGCGCGCTTTCTGTAAAAGGATACTTAGTGAAAAATGGAATTGATGAATTCCGTTTAAGTTCAAAAGGTTATGGTGAAACTAATCCAGTGGCATCTAATGCAACTAGTGATGGAAGAGCTCAAAACAGACGTGTAGAAATTAACTTAGCAAAATAAGTTATAAAATACATTTTAAAATTACAGGAAAGCCCCTCTGAAAAGAGGGGCTTTTTTTATATCCCATAGGTTCCTCATCCAATAACCTATGCAGATATTTAAAACATAAAACACCTTTCTATGTTCCAACAAAAGCTTTTGGAAGCTTTGTGTAATTGTAAAAACAGGACGGGTGCTAAGAGCGGCAATCGATGGTGTGTTGGATACGGCAGTCGTTTCCGTACAAAAGTGTCATTAATTACTCGTAAGAGAAACGTTGTCTAATTCGTAGGTGCCATCGTTATTGTCATCATCAAATCCACTGTATCTAAAAGCTATATGTCCTAAACCTGTCACACAATCTAATGAGACATGGTTTGAAAAAATCCAATTAGGAAAAAACTCCTCATCAGAAACAATTATGGCATCTGCCAGAGCTTCCCATCTAGCCGCAGCAACGCCCGAATTAGTTCCATCCCAATCAGAACTAAATAGGACTTGCATGTTAGAGTTATTAGCAAAGCTATTGGAAGTTTCAAAGGAGAACACCTCTCCTGTTTGTACATCAAAATTAAATGCTGGCGTGATAAGCCATGAAACAGTATTAGCATCTCCTGAGTTTCTAGAACTACAACGCACACTTTTGCCTAAGGAGGCGTTTTGACCACTAGAGGTATATACCTCCCATGTTTCAGACCCGGCTTCAATAATGTTCGTCCACCCGGTAGGCATTGCTGCAGCTCCATTAGATAAAGTTTCAAAATTTTCAGATAATAATATATGGGATCCTGCATCAGTGACAGTTCCACAGGCAACGATATCAAAAACACATCTCAGGGTAGAATCAAAATTAAAGTCTGCTGGGAAGTTGACAGAAATTACATATCTCGTGTCTCTAAAATCTCTACTCAAGATAGCCGTTATAGAACCACTTCCTGCTGGTAATCTCAATGCTTTAAAGTCAGAAAAAGTACTTGTTTCTAAAACGATAGAATCAAAAAAGTCAAAACAGGTCTGTACCATTCTTACTCCATCAAACTGATCAGTAGCTTCAGAAGCAAAAGTTCTATTTGCAGAAATATCAGCATCGGTAAACTGAGCAGCTTCCAGTTTAATAAGAGTCAGTAGACGTTGATCACTGAATTCAGTAGAAGCAGTTAATGCTGTGGGGATGATCTCAAAAATTTCACTATCTCTTAAAACAGCGGTGTCTTGTAAGGCTGGTGTAATTTTTTCAATAGTTCCATTTGTTCCGTTGAGTCCAATTACGGGCACTCCATTAGCTTTACCAGCAGACAGTCCATCTAGTTTGACGTAAACACGTTGACCGATAGCATAAGTGGTAAATAAGGGACTGTTATCTATGAGAACCTTTATTCCTGCAGTAGGATTTTCTATGGCATCTTGAATGATTAATTCTTCAAAGTAATTCCCTGCCTCATCACTAGAGATGACATATCCTTCTATAAATTGCTCGTTGTTTTCAAAAGTAACAATACCTGTTGGAGACTGCCCTATCTGTCCTATCACCGAAGACATATCGATTAAGTTAGCAGGAGGTTCTATAGCTACGGTTGCTGTGTCTGGTATGCTAAAGTCGTCGTCTTCGACACAAGAAAAAACAATGATCGATACGAAAGCAATTGTAAAAATATTGTTGAGATTTTTCATATTTGCGTTTTTAAACAGGTTCATCATTGTTTATTAGAACCTTAGGTATAGGTTGAGGTAATAGGTTGTTCCATTACCAAAGAAATAGCGTGGTGCAAATACTTCTTGGGGGTTATTTTGATCGTCTCTTGTGGATCTGAAGTTGGAATTACGAGACTGCTCAAAGCCACCTGTTTTGTATTCTTGACCAAACACATTATTAATAGTTGCAAAGAAACCTACATATTTATCGTATATCCTCCATGATTTACCACCGATCACATTCCATAACAAGTAGTTGTCAAATTGCTCTTGCTTTAAAAGCTCATTGGCTAGTGCACGATCAAAGTCATTAAACTCCATCCCATCATAGTCCAATCTAAAATTAGCAGACCTTCTCAAGTTACTGATATCAGCATATGCATTTGCAAAGTAGTTTGCCGTTATACCTAGATTCCAGTATTCTGGATCTCGGTATTCAAAACCTATTTGTAAGGCCGTTTCTGGCCCACCAGCTACGTGATAATCTTTAAGACTAGTAGTTCCATCACCGAAAGAAAGTGGCCCTCTAAAATCGTCACTAGTGAGATAAAGATGTGGGTTGTTGGTATATACATTCTGTCCTACAGCTGCGGCTCCTTTTAACTTTATAGTAGGAGTGACTTGCACTTCTATACCTAATTCAAGACCTGCGTTACGTCTTTCTATATGAGTCATGACTTCTTGTACAAAGGCACTGCCGTCATCTAGAGGGAGTCCCGTCAGATCTTCTGTAAAGTAGAACCCAATATCTGTTCCGTTTATAAACTGAGTATAGTAAGCGGTAAATCTTGCTTTAATGACTGGGGTGGAGTAGATATAGCTTAAGTCTGTACTGTACGACTTTTGAGATTCTAGTCCGATTACGGTTTCATTATTTTGCCGTGCATTGCTAAAAGAATTTCTAATCGTTGGAGCTTGAGAGATGTAGGCGGCATTAAAATCAAAAAACTGTTGACCAGAGATTTTATAGGTAGCACCAGCCTTAAAACCAAAATCTGTAAATTCTAGGAGTTTACTTTTTCCAAAAGACGCTGCACCAGGGAAGTTGCCATTCTCAAACTTACCATCTCTTTGATAAACAGTCCTACTGATATTAACAGCGACAAAGAAATCTACTTTTCTTGTTTTAAACTGAGTTTGAGCAAATCCAGCAATTACATTTGCATTGATGTTGTAATTGTATTTGTAGCGGTCCCCAATCCTTGCAATACGGTTAGGCGTTCTAAGGTTAGATTGTGCTGCTTGGTCCAGGTTGATCTCGCTTGTTTCTTCTGCAAAGAAATCTACATCTAGGAAGCCTGAACCGCCTAGAAGATCATTGATCATAGCATAGTTTTCACTGTTCAAACTACGGTATCTCATACCACCATTAAAAAGAATATTCTCTGTAATATCTGCGGTTATAATGGTATTTACAGATAATTGTTTGTCATCTATACGATCCTCTTGAATAGCGTATAAAGAATTTCCGCCAGCTGCTCTCAAACTTCTGTTTGCCTCGTATAGGCTATTCCAGTCCAACTGTCCATCATTAAGGAATTCTTGTTGCGCTTGGAACGCATATTGAAAATCGATCGGGTCCTGACCATTTCTTAAGAAATAACTAGGTAAGTTCTGGTAGTAATCAGGATTAGGATTTCTCGCGCCACCTATATACGCATTTTGACCTAAAGTATGATCTATTCTAGTACCACCATTATCGATACGTGTATTACCTATTTTACCAAATTGATATCCCAGGTTTGTATGTAACTTTAGCTTGTCGTTGATGTTCCAGTAGTGGTTCAACATAAAAACAGGCTCTTCGACCTCTCTGATTCTACTGTTGCGTTGTACGTTATTTTGCACTCCCCAAAATGGATTGTACTGTATGCCTTTAAGATCTCTAATTTCTTGAGTCATTGCTGTACGACGTCCACGTCTATTAGGGGTATAGAGGCCAGTAAAATTGATGGAGTGCGCATCGTTTAATTTTTTCTCTACAGAAAGTCCCAAAGAGTTGGCATCGTATAAGGTGCCTTCTACAAAACCCTCTTCACCAGCTCTTCTTGATGCATTGATCGCATAGGACCAGCCGTTATTCCATAATCCAGAACGGTGCGATACCATAAAGCGACCTCTATAACTTCTGTTAGAACTCGCATAAGATAGTTGAGTTCCTGCGCGTTGCTGTGAGGCTCTCATATCGATGCTTTGTACACCTGCATAACCACCGAAGCTTTGATCTGCGGCGCTGAGTCCCATGCTAAAGTTTTGGTTGCGTTGTAGATCGTTTACTCCGCCCCAGTTGCTCCATTGTGGTCTTCCAGAGAACTGTTTATTCATCTCGATACCATTGATGAGAACCTTACCATCTTCACTGTTTAAACCTCTTGGTCTAAAAAAAGTAGCACTAAAATCGTATGCTGCAGCTCTCAAAAACTGGTCTCTAGAAGCTTGGAGCAATCCAGAAAAATTGTTTGCTGCGTTCTCATCATCTGCCAGATCATTTTCTGTTAAAGAAATAATTCCCTGCGATTGGGAGATGTCAGAGTTGTCCAGTTGCAGATAAAGAGGATCAATATTCACTCTGTTGATGGTATCAATCACCACCGGAATTGTTTTTGAATAATACCCATTTTTTAAAACAGTTATTTTTTGATCTCCTAAAGGAATAGCTCCAGTTACTATAAAATAGCCGTCGGCACCAGTAGTTGCCTTGAATTTTGTGCCCAAAACACTAATACTCACACCAGGGATAGGCTCCTCTGTTGTGTCCTCAATTACGCGACCTTTAAGGAGCTCTTGTGCCATTCCCAGACCAGAAGCCAACATGAAAACAGCCAAAACAAGTATGTTAAGTTGTTGATGAATCATTCCTAAAATTAAGATATTTTTTCCAAAAACCTATAAAAGACTGTATTATAGTCATTTAAAATATATTTTTATGAGATTTGTAGCTAACTTTACAGTAACATAATTTTTAATAGGAGGCGATGTGTAGAAGTTTATTTCTTTTTTTACTAGGTGTTCTCACTTTCCTGCCTGCCGGCAGGCATGGCGCGAAAGCGGTACCAGCACAAACAATTACAAAGGCAAAACAGTATAAAGTGAAGACTGTTGCCTTCTACAATTTAGAGAACCTTTTTGATGTGGAAGACGATGAGAGCATCAATGATGAAGCCAGTCCTATTATGGAAATGGCTGAAGGAGTAAGGGCTGAAGTTTATAAAAAGAAACTAACTTCTATGGCGCGTGTAATACGCAAAATAGGTGCTGAAAAATCACAGTCTGCTCCTTCTATAATAGGAGTTTGTGAGATTGAAAACAGAAAAGTGCTAGAAGACTTGGTCAACCATCCACTACTTATCGAGTTTGATTACGGAATCGAGCATTATGATTCTCCAGACCGTCGCGGGATCGATACCGGACTTTTGTATCAGAAAAGTGATTTTAAAGTATGGAATAGCGAGAGCAAAGAGCTGGTTATTTATGATAAAAGTAGCGGTAACCGCATTTATACTCGCGACCAATTGGTAGTTACTGGTGAGCTGGACGGAGATAAGATGAGCTTTATTGTAAACCACTGGCCTTCGAGACGAGGCGGAGAACAAAAAAGCCGTCCTAATCGAGTTGCCGCAGCTGCCTTGAACAAAAGAGTGATCGATTCTTTACACAGTATTGATGCGATGTCTAAGATCATTATCATGGGAGATTTAAATGATGATCCTATTAACGAGAGTGTTTTAGTAACCCTTAATGCACAAAAGGATAGAGAAGATGTACGGCCACAAATGATATACAATCCCTATATTCAAATGTTAAAGGATGGATTCAATACGCTTGCTTACCGGGACGCAGGAAATATTTTTGATCAGATCATGTTTACCTATCCATTATTAAATGAAGCAAATCAAGAAGGTTACCGTTACTATCAAGCAAATATTTATAACCCAAGTTTTATGACTAGCAAAACAGGAAGGTACAAAGGCTACCCATTACGCAGCTTTGCAGACGGTGGTTTTACAGGTGGTTTTAGCGATCACTTTCCGGTTTATGTTTATTTAGTAAAGGAGATTAAAGAAATAGAAAAAAATAAGACCAATTAAGATTTCAAACAAAACCTATTTCATAAAAAAGCACCTCTATTGAGGTGCTTTTTAGTTTAAACTATTTGCTGATTTATTTTAAAACTGAAATTTTAAAGTAGGCGCAATAGCAAATGTTTCTAACTCAAAGCCTGCCGATACAATTACATAAGCCGTGCTTTGAACGCCCAAGCTAAATGGACCGCTTCGAAAAAAATCGTACTGAAAACCTAAGTAAGAAGTAAGCTCAGATAAGTTAGAATTTTCATTATTTCGCTCAGAAATTAAAACATTTGAAGCACCTGGATTAATCGATATTTCTGATTGCTGAAAAGTTGTATGAGCAAAACCAGCACTAACAAATAATCTATCGTTTATAAAGGAACGTTTATAACCTAGTTTATAAAAATGATTGCGATGTCTTAATTGAAAATCTTCTACAACTACTTCTGTTCCATTAGGAAAGGCTACTATTCCATTATAGACTCCTTGATTCATGGTGCGAGAATGACCTATTTCTAGATAATTCCTTCCACCTAATCTTATGTTAGCAGTTACATTAAAATAGGTCCCGATCTCTCTTTTTTGAAACAATGTTGCTTCTCCAGGAAACCCCTCGATAGGAATAATAGCATCGTCTTCCACACGTATTTCTTGATCATAATCAACAAAATTGTTGTATTGCGGACCGTAAGAAATTTGTACAGTAAGCCAAGAGTCTTCTTTACTTTCTTGAGCGTCTACTATTGTTACTAAAAATAATAATAGAATAAATATGTATTTTTTCATTTTAAAATTATTGAATTGGAACCCATCTGTGGTGCATGGTATATGGTACGTCTGTTCCTCCTGCATTTATTCCCCAGCAGCGATCTGAGAAAGAAAAATCACCATCCCAGCAACCACTTCCGTTGTCTAGTAAATTTGTTATAAAAAATTCAGACTCTTCCCTAGTTCGTAAAATGACAGCTTGGTCTTTAGAGCGATTTTGAATTGTAATGTCAATATTTGCTGCATATGTGTCATCTGCTAAATCGAATGAAATATCTTGATCTATAATTAAGTCACCAGTATTATCTTCTTCATAGATCACAAATAATTGTTCGTGCTCTCCTTCACATTCCCAGTTATTATCCCATAAAATGTTTACAGCACGAACATTTTCTCTTCTAATCTGCTTTCTAGACCAATATTGGTTTTCTCTTAAATTCCATTGATTTACGTTATAACTGCCAAGACTATCTATGTCAATCGCTTCTCTACTGTCTACTCGGCAGTATCTTACTTCAGATCCTCCACCATTTCCTGTGAATGAAATATAATTGTCATATTGTTTGCGGAATTTTGCTCTACCTACAAATACTTGTCTTATATAATTTCCTGCTGGTTTTACATCAGCACAATTTCCTGTATATTGATTTGGAGTGGTCGTGGTTGCGCCAGTTCCAGAGTTTGAAGATGATCCACCAGAAGAAATTCTATCACAATCCACAGGTAAATCTTCAGTAGCTGCTGCAATTGCAGCAATTGGAAATCCTAGACTAGTACATGGGTCATAACTGGGTTGTATGATTATAGTGAAGCGGCTCTCTGAATATCCATCATCTACAGTTACTTCACTGTAAATCTCTCCATTAAATTCATAACCTCTCGCTTCATCTGCTTCTACCACAGCTGGCACTAAAGTTGGATTAGAATCCATAGGGATAGGATCAAGATTTGAATCATCGTCATATGGTAGATAAAACGTTAAGTGGGCATAATCAAAAAAGGTCTCAAGATACTGTTCTGTTCCTACTAATCGAGAATCTTTTACATGAACTAAGTTTATAGTCTTGTTTTCATTATTAGATATATAAGAATCAAAGAAACCTTTAAATTTACCCTTGTTATTTTCACTTACATCTGCATAGTTGTAAACAAGGCTAGTACTTGGGTTTAATAAATCATCCAGAGAAACAATATGATCTTTGTAGAAGTCATTTTGAATAAGTTGAGAAACTTCATTTCTGACATCGGCATTACTAAAAGCAATTTTAGATAAGTCAGTTAATTCTAATACGGCTTTCCTCATCTGTTCTTGAGAAGTATTACCTAAACTGTAATCGTTCACATATAGGATGCTGGTGTTTGATTTAAAGGTAGGTTCTTCATTGACTACCTCGTTATTGTCTGAGCATGAGTGTAACATAGCTACACACACACGGAATAAATTGTTAATAATTTTGATTTTTTCATAATATTTTATTTTAGTTACTCATAAATCTATAACAAATGTTATCAATAAATATTGTATTTGTAAAGGCTTAACATTTTGTTAACAAATTCATCAAGTTATGTAATTTTTGTTAAGTGGCGGATTATTAGAATTTTGATGTGTATTTAAATTTTCAAAAATGATAAAAAGCATCCTCAATATGCTCCAGCTTTGTACCGGCTTTATTCTTAATAATAGCAACGATGTCAAAACGCACCTCCACTTCATCCTCCACAAAATTTTCTACATAATGATTTGCTGTAGCCACCAGTCGCTGAATTTGATCTTTTTTTAAAAAGTCTTGTGGATCACCGAAGTCAGGGGTAGATCTAGTTTTTACTTCCACAATAATTACTACATCTTTCTTGCGAGCAATGATATCGATCTCTCCTTTTTGAAAGCTGTAATTGCGTATCAAAATATCATAACCAGATTTCAATAAATGCAAGGCAGCTAGTTCTTCTCCTTCGTCTCCTAAATCATTGTGCTCTGCCATATTACTGCGTGAATTTGATAGTTTTAGGAGTCATCTCAATAGTCATTTGCTTGCCTAACTCTAATGTTCGATGATCTGTAATATGTCCAGCAGGAAAATCAAAAAGTACCGGATAATCATAATCGGCGGTAAGAGATAAAATGATTTCTCTAGCATTCTTACCAAAAGGGACTTCATGATCATTCATGTCGGTCATACCGCCTACGAGTAATGCTTTTAAATGGTCTAGTTTACCAGCTCTTTTCAGTGAGTACATCATTCGTTCTATATGGTACAAGTACTCATCTATCTCTTCTATAAAAAGAATATGATCTTCTGTTTCAGCAAAGGTATCACTGCCCAGCATGCTGTATATTATGGAAAGGTTTCCACCTACAACAGGAGCTTTTAGAACCTGTTGAGGTAATTGATCGTTGTTTGGAATAGTTATGATTTGACTTTCACCAAAAATTGCTAGTCTCAAACTCTCCACACTAATTTCTGGCTTATGAATCAATTCCAGCGGCATAAAACTATGAACACTGGTAAATCCTTGAGATTGCAATTTGCCATGAATCAAGGTCACATCTGAGTAACCGATGATTATTTTGGATTCCATTTTTACGCCTTGCGCACCTGCGGGTAGCAAAGCAGAAAAGTCAATAGCATCGATCAATTGCACACTGCCATATCCGCCACGTGCAATCCATATCGCCTTAATTTCTGGATCGTCAATCGCTTGCTGAAAATCTTCTAAGCGCTCTTCTTTTGTACCGCCAAATTGATGCTCTTTTTTACCGATAGTTGTTCCAAAACTCACTTGTAAGCCCCAAGATTCTAACAGTTTTTGAGCCGGTTGGAGTGGACGCTCGTCGGCACTTCTTGCAGTGCACAAGATTCTAATATGATCGCCTTTTTTAAGATAAGAAGATGATTTATAATTCAATGAGAAATTTATTTTTATACAATTTAAACTATTTTAAATATTAAAAGTCAGAAGACTAAGTTAGCATTTTATATATTATACCTGCTTTTAAGAAGTTAAGCCTTGTTAAAGACCCACTTACTAACCTTTCTAACTCAACATACCATGGAAACACTGACTTCTTGCAATACAGCATCACTAACAGTTTATATGGATACCCTTGCAAATCCATGGGATATGGTAAAAGTACGTCACCTATTAAGAAGATTAGGTTATGGGCTGGATCAGGCACAAGAAGCTATGGCTTTGACACAAGTTCCTGATGTATTCATAGAAAACTATATCAATACCGCTGCAAATTATGCCCTTTCTCCGGCGCCATCATGGGCTTTTTGGAGTGCGAGTGATTATACAAATTTGAATACGGAGCGTACTGCTCAGATACAAGAATGGTACACCCAAGTTTTTAATGATACCGTCAATCTAAATTTTAGAGCGAGAATGACCTTGTTCTGGCACAACCATTTTGTAACTAGAATAGAGGATTATCAGGCTCCTAGCTGGATGTATCAATACTACAACTTACTACAGACTCATGCGTTGGGTAATTTTAAAACCCTCACAAAAGAAATGGGTAAAAATGAGTCCATGCTGGTTTTCTTAAACGGTGTACTCAATAATAGATTTAGTCCTAATGAAAATTATGCTAGAGAATTGTTAGAACTTTTTACCTTAGGAGAAAATAACAATTATGCACAAACAGATGTAGTGGAAGCCGCTAGAGCATTAACTGGCTATAACAACTTTACAGAATTAGGTGCGCCTATCGCATTTCAAGGATCCACTTTTGACAACACGCCCAAAACTATTTTTGGAGCTACCGCAAATTACAATCACGATAGCTTAATAGATCATTTATTTGCTGTGCGAGCTAATGAAATCTCTGACTTTATAGTAAAGAAAATTTACAGAGCTTTTATAAGTCCAGAATTACCCACGCAAAACATCATAGACCAGCTGGCGCAAACATTTAGGAATGCCAACTGGGAAATTCTACCAGTAGTAAAACAGCTGTTTAAAAGTGAGCACTTTTTTGATCCTGAAGCAAGAGCAACGGTCATTAAAGACCCTTTGGACTGTTTAGTACTATTTATTAAGGAAGCTAACTTTAATTTCCCACAAGCTAATTTGAATACGTTATTTTATTTTACCTCTGTTCTGGGTCAGCGGTATTTTAACCCTATAGATGTTGCTGGTTGGCAAGGTGATAGAGATTGGGTCAACAGCAGTACCATTACAGGTAGATGGCAGGCACAAGAATACATCATGTGGACCATGTGGAATATAGATCAAGAATTATTTAGAAATATTGCCTTAGATAATTCTACATCCTTAAACGATCCTGCCGTTATCTCAAGGGATATTGTAGATCGGTTTGTCCCTCGAAGTCTTTATACAGCTTCTGATTATACACTAGCAACTACTGTTTTTAAAGGAGATGTCCCAGAGAATTATTACACCACGATGCAATGGAATCTCAATTGGGGCTCTGTTCCATTTCAGGTGATACTTCTGTTACAACATATTTTTAGAATGCCAGAATTCCAACTTAAATAATAGCGCTATGTGTACATCTGATAAAAAACACCAAGACCCAAATTCTCAAGCGCATCGGGAGGAACACGAATCCTGGAATAGAAGGACTTTTTTACAAGCACTGGGAATAGCTGGTGCTGGGGCATTTACTCTAGGCGGCTCTCAAATTTCTAGCGCTATGAGCTCACCTATTACAGCAGCTCTTGCGGCAAGTAACAATGACCGCGTATTGGTTTTAATAAGACTTAAAGGAGGTAACGATGGTTTGAATACCATTGTACCAGTATACGATTACAGTACTTATGCAGCTAACCGAGCAAGTATTGCATTACCACAAAACTCTTTATATAATTTAAGTCCAGATTTTGGTTTGCCTTCTTTTATGAGCTCTTTACAATCCAGATGGGGAAATGGAGAGATGAAAATCGTTCATGGAGTCGGTTATCAAGGGCAAAACCTATCTCATTTTAGATCCAGTGATATATGGGCAAGTACAGAGCCAGCTGCAGTAGAAGAAACAGGCTGGATGGGGAGGTTTTTTGAAAATGAATTTCCCAACTTTTTATTGAGTCCGCCAGCGGTACCACCAGCGATACAAATAGGTAGTTTGGGGAATCTCGCTTTTGAAGGCTCACAGACTAATTATGCCTTTTCTGTGGCAGATCCACAGCAACTCTATAACCTCGCCCAAAACGGCTGGCAACACGATGCCTTAAACGTACCGCCATGTACGTATGGAGATCAATTAAGTTTTTTAAGATCTACCACTAACAACACCTTTCAATATGCAGGAGTTATCAATAACGCTTATCAGGCAAGTGCTACACAAGCTACTTATGGGAATCATTCTATTGCAGAGCAGTTTTCTATTGTGGCGAGATTGATCAAAGGCCAGCTAGGCACAAAAGTTTATATGGTCACCCTAGACGGTTTTGATACCCATGCAAATCAGGCGGGAACACATGCCGATCGCATGCAAAAACTCTCCGAATCAATCGATGCGTTTTACAACGATCTTGCGGCTTATGGAAATCAAGATGAGGTTCTTTGCATGACGATTTCTGAATTCGGTAGAAGGGTAGAAGAAAATGGTTCTAATGGAACTGATCACGGCGCCGCTGCACCTATGATGCTTTTCGGTGGCGGACTGAATGGAAACGGGTTTATAGGCTCTCATCCTAGTATGACTAATCTGGATGCCAACGGCAATATGAGCTACAGCACCGATTTTAGAGCTGTCTATTCCACGGTGATGAAAGAATGGTTGTGCATTCCACCGTCTATTGTAGACCAGGCGATGCTCAATGGTAATTTCAATACGTTAAACCTAGGATTCAATTGCACCACAGCTGGAATAGATGACTTTGCAAATAAAGACTTCCATCATTTTGTGATCCATAAACCACAACAGGTGAGTTTGCATATACAGCTAGAAAGCGGTCGCAAACTGGACATACGTATTTATAATATGTTGGGTCAGGAAATAGGCCAGCTGGCAAATCGATACTTCTTGCCCGGCGTTCATGAGATGGATATCCAGGAGGCGTTGCCGTCCAGAACGTTTTCTGGTCCGTATATTTATAAAATTGAAAGTGCTGGAAAGCAGTATAGCAGTCAGTTTATTATCGATTAAATGGGTTGATGTTCCGCTTTCGCGAAAGCGGAATAACAATAGCCACAACCACCTATAAAAGTATCTTTTAAGAAAGAGCAATGTCGTAAATTTGCAGCTTTCAAAAGAACTTCATGAGCGATCAAAAACGTTTTACGATTACGGCAGCATTGCCTTATACTAATGGACCTGTTCATATAGGTCACCTGGCTGGTGTCTATGTTCCTGCAGATATTTTTGCGCGTTACCAGCGTATGAAGGGCAGCGATGTCGCTTTTATTTGCGGTAGCGATGAGCATGGAGTGCCTATTACTATAAAAGCTAAAAAGGAAGGAATTACTCCGCAAGAATTGGTGAATCGCTATCATAAAATCATTGGTGATTCCTTTAAGGAATTTGGGATTACTTTTGATAATTACAGCCGTACCAGCGCACCTATTCATCATGAAACGGCAAGCGCCTTTTTTACTAAGTTATACAATGACGGTAAATTTATCGAGCAAGTGACCGAGCAATTATACGATCCTGAAGCAGACCAGTTTCTAGCAGATCGTTTTGTGGTGGGAACTTGTCCTAAATGTGGCAATACAGAGGCTTATGGAGATCAATGTGAGAAATGTGGTACCTCTCACAACGGTACCGATTTAATAGATCCTAAAAGTGCTATTACTGGAAATACACCAGAATTAAAAGAAACCAGACACTGGTTTTTACCCCTAGATGAGTACAGCGAGTGGCTCCATGAGTGGATCGTAGAAGGACACTCCAAAGACTGGAAAACAAATGTATTAGGTCAAGTAAAAAGCTGGATCACCGATGGATTACACCCACGCGCGGTAACTCGAGATCTGGATTGGGGAATTCCTGTGCCTGTAGAAGGAGCCGATGGTAAAGTACTTTATGTATGGTTTGATGCTCCTATTGGATATATAAGCGCTACCAAAGAATGGGCAGCTCGTGAAGGAAAGAATTGGGAAGATTACTGGAAGAATGAAGATACTTCTTTGTTGCATTTTATAGGAAAGGACAATATTGTTTTTCACTGTATTATTTTCCCTGCGATGTTAAAAGCACATGGTGATTACATCTTACCAGAAAATGTACCCGCAAACGAATTCCTCAACCTAGAAGACGATAAAATATCTACCTCTAGAAATTGGGCCGTTTGGTTGCATGAATACCTAGCAGATTTTCCTGGACAGCAAGATGTGTTGCGATATGTACTAACGGCAAATGCTCCAGAAACTAAGGACAATAACTTTACTTGGAAAGATTTTCAAGCACGTAATAACAATGAGTTGGTTGCCAACCTTGGAAACTTTGTGAACCGAGTCATTGTACTGACCAATAAATATTATGAAGGAATCGTTCCAGAAACTTCAGGTCTTACACCTAGAGATCAAGACGTCTTGGACCAAATCAAGACATTTCCTAAATCTATAGGTGACAGTCTGGACAGATTCCGTTTTAGAGAAGCGCTTCAAGAATTGATGAATCTTTCTAGTATAGGAAACAAGTATATTGCCGAAGAAGGATTAGAACCTTGGAAACTCGTAAAAACAAATCCAGAGCAAGTTCAAAATATCATGTACGTGTGTTTACAAATCACGACCGCATTAGCGATCTTAAGTGAGCCATTTTTACCGCATACATCAACTAAGTTGAAAAACATACTGGACTATCCCGCACTCGATGGGGAATCTGCTAATTGGGATCGGGTAGCTAGTAAGGATCCACTTCTTGCAGCAGGACATAAAATAAACCCATCAGAATTGCTTTTTTCTAAAATAGAAGACGAGCAAATCCAAGCGCAACTCGATAAACTAGAAGCTACAAAAGTGGCTAATACTAAAGAAACACGCACTCTTATGCCTCAAAAAGAAGAAACGAATTACGACGACTTTATGAAAATGGACCTGCGAGTAGGAGAAATCCTTACCGCAGAGAAAATGCCTAAGACTGATAAATTAATGGTCATGACCGTGGATACGGGAATCGATAAAAGAACCATCGTTTCTGGAATCGCACAACATTACACAGCCGAAGAATTAGTAGGTCGCAAAGTAACCGTACTTGCCAACCTTGCACCAAGAAAATTAAGAGGTGTAGAATCTCAAGGAATGATTTTACTCGCTGAAGATCCTGAGGGGAAATTGGTGTTTGTAAATCCAGATGATGCTATTGTGAATGGAGCGGTGATTGCTTAAATATTTTATCAAAAAGGGGCGGAGCTAATTCTGCCCTCTTTTGATATGGGATAGTTTAAAAATAATTCCTGCCGATGGCGCCAGTATCAACAATCGCTAGTGCTCGTTTTTAACTAATGCCGCTTACGAGTGTAAGATTAAAATAGTCGAGAAGCTACCTTATTGTACACAGGATAAATCGGCAAAACTATTCCAAATACAGAATTGATTTTATGTAAATCTGATAACGAACCTCATAAATAAAGAGGTTTGAAATACCTAGATCAGTTAAATAGAAAGAGACTGTTTATAAAATTAATTTTTCCACTGAATCATGTTCCCTACCAACTTCTGTTCTTTAAAAGAAAACAGAGAGTGAAACATAAAGAACGAATGATAAAATAGGCAACACAAATTGCCTACTGCCCACTCATTTTGCTGCATACAGGATTAATCCTTCCACTCTGCAATAAACAAGTTTGTATCGCGTCCACCACCGTTATTGCGGTTGGATGAGAAGGCCAGGTATTTTCCATTGTTTGAAAATACCGGGAAAGCATCAAAAGTTTCTCCAGCAGTAATGCGTTCCAGACCAGTTCCGTCCGTATTGATCATGTATAGGTTGAAAGGGAAACCGCGCTCTGCTTCAAAGTTAGAAGAGAACAAGACACGTTTCCCATCTGGTAAAAAGAAGGGAGACCAGTTGGCATTTCCTAATTGGGTCAACTGACGCAAATCAGACCCATCTGCATTACAGATATACAATTCCATTTCTGTAGGTTGCACCAATCCTGTTTTAAGTAAATCTTGGTATTCTTTAATTTCTGCTTCGGTTTTAGGTCGTGAAGAACGGAAGATCAATTGTGTTCCATCTGGCGAGAAAAAGGCACCACCATCATAACCCAATTCAAAGGTGATTTGCTTTACATTTCCACCATCAATATCCATCGTGTACAATTCTAAATCACCGCTCCGGTCGCTGGTGAAGACAATTTTATCCCCTTGTGGAGAAACCGTAGGCTCTGCATCATAGCCTTTTTCGTTAGTCAGTTGCGCCGTGATATTCCCATCCAAATCTGCTACAAAAATGTCGTAGCTGTCATAAATAGGCCATACATATTTGCCGTTTTCTTTGAGTGGTGTATCAGGACAGTCGTCCATCACAAGATGTGTACTGGCATAAATTACGTGTTTATTATCAGGTAAGAAATACGCACAAGTGGCTCTTCCTTTGCCAGTAGAGACCATTTTTGGCACGCTTTCCTGCCTGCCGGCAGGCATGGCGCGAAAGCTGTCTCCATTATTCATCAAAAACATTTGATCACAACCTACATCCCAATCGGCATTGTTGCTTTGAAAGATGAGCTGCTTGTCATCAAAACTCCAATACGCCTCAGCATTATCACCGCCAAATGTTACTTGATACATGTCCTTAAAATGATTCTCACCTTCCATAATAAGAGGGTTTTCATTTGCAGCGGTATCTTCACTAGTGGCCTTGTCTTTACAACTGATAATGGTGATGATGGAAATAAGGAATAAGAACTTTTTCATGAGTTTTTAATTTTCGTGCTAAATTACAGCCTATGGCTTTAGTAAAAAAATCATATACTTGATGTAATTACGCACCAATAACTTACCACATGTCACGACAAAGTATTACACTAACAGAACCAAATAATGAGTGGTTAAAAGATCAAGTGGAGAGCAAAGAGTATTCTAGTAAGAGTGAATTGGTTAACGACTTAGTACGACAAGCTAGAAATCAGCAAAAACAGATAGACTGGATCCATCACAAACTTGAAAAAGCAGAACAAAGCCGCTTTACGTACGATAGCCAGCAACAGATTTTAAAAGAGTCTAAATCAAGGCTTGATGGCTGATTACCTTTTGAGCAGTGCTGCAAAAGAAGATTTAATAAGGATGCATCATTATGGCGTCCACAAATTTGTTATGCAACAAGCCGATAGCTATTTCAATTCTTTTTTTGAGTATTTTAAAATCATAGCGCAAAGACCCTATTCATTTGAAGCCGTTGAATTTATCAAACCTGGGTATAGAAGATGTGTTTGTGGCTCAGACAGTATGTATTACTGCATCAATAAAACTAAAAATAAGGTTGAAATAATGACTATTATAGGGCGACAGGATTTAAAGAATATGCCGTAATTGGCTTTAAAGCGCTCCGTCTTATTTAAATTTGTTACCTACATTTCTATATAATTACACACTTATGAGAATCACGATACTTTTTATAGCCCTTTGTTTATTAGTCTCCTGTAAGACAGATCAAAAAAACCAACAACCCATCAAAGGCGACATGAAAGCAGATGTGGTTTACTTGGCTTCTGATAGTCTACAAGGGCGCGAGACTGGAACTTCTTATGAACTTCTTGCTGCAGATTATATTGCAAAACGCATGAAAGAATCCGGGTTAGAGCCTAAAGGAAATGCGGGAACCTATTTCCAGACTTTCTCTTTTAAACCTTCTAGTGGTCCACATCAAGAAGCAGCTTTTACAGACGAGAAAGGTGATGTATATTTAACAGGAACTAACGTCATCGGTTACATCGATAATGGGGCTGCACAAACCGTTGTTATAGGAGCACATTATGATCATTTAGGAATGGGCGGTGAAGGTTCTTTATACCGTGAAGGAGAGGCCATTCACAATGGAGCAGATGATAATGCGAGTGGTGTTGCTGTCATGCTAGACCTGGCTTATGACTTAAAAATGAGCGATAAAAAAGGAAATAACTATTTATTCATGGCATTTTCTGGTGAAGAGTTGGGATTGTTAGGCTCTAATTATTTTACTAAGAATTCTACGATTGCTCTAGATTCTATAAGCTATATGATCAATATGGACATGGTGGGAAGACTGAATGATGAGAATACTCTTGCCGTCTATGGCGCAGGAACTTCTCCTCGATGGAAACAAATCATCAACGCTGTAAATAAAGATTTTACGCTGGCAATTAGTGAAAGTGGCGTTGGACCGAGTGATCATACTTCCTTTTATTTAAATGATATTCCGGTATTGCATTTCTTCACGGGACAGCATGAAGATTATCACAAACCAGGCGATGATGCAGAGAAGCTGAACTATGCTGGAATGCAACAAATCTCCAACTATATTCTCAGAATAGTAGGCGAGACCGATAAAGCGGGAAGACTAGCCTTTAGAAAAACTAAAAATGAAAGCGAAGAAGTACCGCGTTTTAAAGTAGGACTTGGAGTAGTTCCTGATTATTTATTTACGGGTAAAGGAATGCGCATAGACGGTATAAGCGAAGATAAACCAGCCCAAAAAGCAGGACTTATGAAAGGTGATATAGTCGTAAAATTAGGAGACAGCACGATTGTAGATATGATGAGTTACATGCGTACGTTAGCAACTTTTGATAATGGCGATAAAACTATGGTTACTGTAGATCGTGATGGTAAAATGGTGGAGAAAGAGATAGAGTTTTGAGTAAGTTTCTTAGTCTTTGAGTTTGTGAGTTGTTGAGGCCATAGTAGTTCTTAGCTCATTTTGTAATTCTTGCATCGCAAACACCCTTTGACCTATCGGACATTTCCCTCAACGGAAACCTATAACAACTAGCTATAGAGATAATTAAATGTAGAGCTCAACTAATCATTTTCTCTCAAGCGAAAAGAAAAACTGGGTATTTGCCATGTTTATGATCACACATTAATATGTAATCTTGCGCAAATACTCTTTATCCTGCGCAGATTTCCCTCACAGGGAAACCATGAGTTCTATTTCTATCGAAATGAAAAGGAATTCTCATTTTTTCAATTTCAAATTTCTCAAAATTTCTATTTTTTTTTGATTTTCGTTTTGATTTTACCATTACATTTGCCGCCAATCTCAAGGGGTGCTTTTTGAACTGCAGGAATAATGTAGTTCAAATGGCTGAGATAATACCCAAGGAACCTGGGCGAGTAATGTCGCTAAGGGAAAAGATGTAAACTGGTTTTGATGTGTGTTTTATTTTCGCTTTCGCGAAAGCGTGCATCCTAACATTTTTATTTCAAGAGAATCCTTCACACAATTTATTTTAATCCAAACCGAATAAATGCCCCTTTTATTTGAACTTTAAACAAAGTTCTAATGAAACATTTACGTCGCGTTTTAATTGCAGCTGCACTGGCAACAACTGGTCTCGCAATAGCGCAAAACAAACAGGAGCAAGACTCCACAAAAGCTGAAAAATTAGACGAAGTTCTAGTAAAAGCAGTACGTGTTGATGCAAAATCACCCATCACACACAGTAATTTATCTAAGAAAGAAATTGCCAAACGTAATTTAGGACAAGACATTCCTATGCTGCTCAATTTCTTACCGTCAGTAGTAACAACAAGTGACGCAGGAGCAGGAATAGGTTACACGGGATTAAGGGTGCGTGGGGTAAGCTCGCAATCTACTAATGTGACCATTAACGGAATCCCTTATTCTGATGCAGAATCACTTGGGACTTTTTGGGTCAATTTAGGAGACTTTTCGTCCTCTGTAGAAAATTTACAATTGCAGCGTGGGGTAGGTACAAGTACCAACGGTAGTAGTGCATTTGGTGCTAGTATTAATATTTTAACCGATGCCTTTTCTAGAGAAGCGAGTGGTGAAATTTCTAATTCCTTTGGTAGTTTTAATAGTAGAAAACATACCGTAAAATTCTCTACTGGATTGATGAATGATCATTTTGAAATAGCTGGCCGATTATCTAACATTGAATCAGATGGTTATGTAGATCGCGCTTCTACTAGTTTGAAATCTTACTTTTTACAAGGTTCTTATGTGGATGATAATACACTTATTAAAGCGATCACATTTGGTGGTAATAATGTAACCTACCAATCTTGGTTCGGTATCGATGCTACAACGCTAAGAGAAAACAGAACCTTTAACCCGGCTGGAGCCTATGAAGATGAAAATGGCAATCAACAGTTTTATGATAATGAAGTAGATGATTACCGTCAGGATCATTATCAATTGCACTGGAATGAACGTTATAGCAACAATTGGTCTACAAACGTAGGTTTGAATTATACCTACGGTCGCGGATTCTTTGAACAATTTAGAGAAGATGATGACTTTTCTACATACGGTTTAAATCCGCTAGTGGTTGATGGTCAGATCGTTGATGAAACAGATCTTGTACGTCGCAGATGGTTGGATAACGATTACTATGTTTTTAATGCAAGTGCTAATTATAAGGATAATGAAATTGATTTGATCTTTGGGACATCCATCAGTCATTATGATGGTGATCATTTTGGTGAAGTGATTTGGGCGCGTTTTGCCAGTCAGAGCGATATTAGAGAGCGTTATTATGACGGTAATGGTAGGAAAAATGATCTTTCTGCTTTTTCAAAAGCTACTTATAAATTGAATGATCGTGTAAAGTTGTACGGAGATCTACAAGTTAGAAATGTGAACTATAAAACTTCGGGTATCAACTCTGATCTTTCTTTGTTTTTAGTGGATAAAAATTTCACTTTCTTCAACCCTAAAGCTGGAGTTACTTTTGAGTACAATGAAACTAATGACCTTTATTTATCTTATGCAAGAGCTAATAGAGAACCTAATAGGAATGACTTTGAAAGCAATCCAGATATAAAACCAGAGCAACTCAACGACTTTGAATTAGGATGGCGTCATAAGAAAGGTAATTTCACTCTTAATGTAAACAGTTATTTGATGTTGTACAACGAGCAGTTGGTTTTGAGCGGTCAGATCAATGATGTAGGAGCCCCTTTGAGAACCAATAGTGGAGAAAGCTACCGTCTGGGACTAGAAATAGAAGCGGTTATCCCAGTAACAAATCAGCTTACTTTACAGCCTAATCTTGCGGTAAGTAGTAATAAAAATAGAGAAACAGTACGATCCTTTGATGGCGAATTACAAAACCTAGGATCTACAGATATTGCTTTCTCCCCTAATGTAGTCGCTGCAAATGCTATAGTATACCAGCCATTAAAAAACTTTCAAATCTCCTTACTAAGTAAGTTTGTCGGAGAGCAATTTATGAGCAATACCGAGGCGCAAGATTCTAAACTTGATAGTTATTTTACAAATGATCTTAATTTCATATATACCATAAAGCCGAATTCAATTTTTGATACGGTAGTTTTTACTGGGCTAGTGAATAATATATTTAATCAGAAGTACGTGTCTAATGGATACTACTTTACGTTTGATGATGACTTTACAAATCCAGGTACAATTGCTACGGTAGAAGGTGCTGGGTTTTATCCTCAAGCAGGAATTAATTTCTTGACAGGTGTGACGTTGACATTTTAGTGGGTAGCAGGGAAGTTTATTTTATTTTTGCATTGCAATAATAAAACAGAAGTAGGCAGTCGATGGTATGAATTCGTATAGCTTCATATAAATTATCAATCACTGCCTACTTTTTTAACACTAATTGGTCACCCTAATAATGGCTCCGTTTCTTCGAGCGCGGTATGCTTTTAAGCCGTAAAGTCCTTCACCTTGAATGGGCTGCCCTGTAATAATATTGTATTTATTCTGGTCGTCAGTGCAAGGACAAGTGGCCTCGATGCCACTTACGGTCATGCGAGAACAGCCGTTAGGAGAATGATTAGGATCGCTTAATTCGTAAACAAAATACTGTGAGTTGTCTAAGTTGTATATCACAAAACCACGTAAGCCTACATTAGGAACAAGGACAGAATTCCCCGGGAAATTGAGGTTTCCATATTGAGGTAAGTTGGTGTTAAGGTCTATTTGAAAACCTATATCAACTAAAAACGGATTGTTATTACGGCCGTCATCGCTGGTACAAGCGAAAACGACAAATAAAATAGCGAGAAGATAAGCTTTGCGTATTTTCATTATAAATCAATAAGGTGTAAAAGTATAACGAACTGATTGATATTTATTATATTTGTTTTATAATCCCGCAGCAATGAAGGGATTTTGTTTTTTGTCATCACGAGCCATGATGTGAGTAATGGGGCTGGTGATTATACTGCTTACTTACCGAATCAAGTTCAACATAAATTTCAAATTCTCTAAGAAAAAGAAAGCGGAAGGCAAACTATCATATTAAAATAAAAAAGACATGAGTAACGTATCATATTATACAGAAGAAGGATTAAAGAAGTTAAAGGACGAGTTGAAGCAACTTAAAGATGTGGAACGCCCATTGGCATCGCAGGCTATTGGTGAGGCGCGTGATAAAGGAGATTTAAGTGAAAATGCCGAATACGATGCGGCAAAAGAAGCACAAGGGATGCTGGAAATGCGTATTTCTAAGCTCGATGCTATTGTTTCTAACGCACGTATCGTAGATGAAAACACGCTAGATCTTTCCAAAGTTCTTATTCATAGTACGGTTAAGATCAAGAATCTGGGCAATAAAATGACCATGAACTATAAGCTGGTGGCACAAAGCGAGGCCGATGTAACTAAAGGGCACATCTCTGTTGAATCACCCATCGGTAAAGCATTGTTAGGTAAAGTGGTAGGCGATGTGGCTGAGGCCGTTGTTCCTGTAGGAACCATCAAATTAGAAATCATAGAAATTTCAAGAAATTCATCATGAGCATTTTTACAAAAATCATCACAGGAGAAATACCGAGTTTTAAAGTAGCTGAAACTGAAGACTTCATAGCATTTTTAGATATCAATCCCAACGCTCCTGGGCATACCCTTTGTGTGCCTAAAAAAGAGGTGAATAAAATCTTTGACCTTGATAGCGAGACCTATTTTGATTTGATGGATTTTTCTAGAGAAGTGGCACTCGCGTTGAGGGAAGAAGTTCCTTGCGAGCGTATAGGAATGTCAGTAATCGGTCTTGAAGTACCTCATGTTCATGTGCATTTGATTCCCTTACGAGATATGGAAGATATGCGTTTTATCAATAAAGTCGACCTTAGTAAAGAAGCGATGCAAGATATAGCCGACCGTGTAAAAGCAAGGTTTGATAGCTAGTTATATCTTTGTGTTTCCAGAAAATTTGGTAGAAAATTCATAAATTAAAGTTAGCCTCCAAAGTTATCTGAAATGCATGATGGATCGTGATCATTTTACAAATAGAGAACGCCCTGCTGGATGCTTAATAAATTTGCGATACAAATTTTACTCATTTCAAAAGTCTTTTACGCAAATTTTCCAGCATGACAATTCAATTCAACTGACTTTTGCTCCAAAAATCTAAAACCTCTAATTCAAACCGCGCTTTCTAATAAAAAACTCCTTCATCAAATCAGCACAAGGTTGTTTGAGAATTCCAGAAACCACTTTTGTTTTAGGATGTAGTTGTGTTCCCATTTTTTGATAACCGCGCTGTTCATCACTCGCCGCAAATACTATGGTCCCTATTTGTGACCAGTACAGCGCACCTGCACACATCTGGCAAGGCTCTAAAGTGACGTAAAGAGTGCAATCTTTTAAATACTTACCACCTATAAAACTAGAGGCTGCTGTAATAGCCTGCATCTCTGCATGAGCAGTAACATCAGTTAGGGTTTCTGTAAGATTATGGCCTTTTGCAATGATGCGGTTTTGGGCTACGATAACAGCGCCAACAGGAATTTCATTACGCTCAAAGGCCGCTTCGGCTTCTTGCAAAGCCTTTCTCATGAAATACTCGTGGTCAAATGGTTCGATCATGTTTGTAAAAATAAAGCTAAAAGTAATAAGAAAATATAAATGAATAAGAGAAACAGAGTAAGTTGGAGTACTTCGGTAAACATAGTGTAAACTTAAACTGATGCCGTTTACAACTGGACGAAAATTGTGCTCCAAAAAGCTTTAGACTATAACGTTCAGTTAATTATTAATGAGAAAGCCTGTGAGATTTGACATGCCAGCTATTTGTGTTGGCATTGTCTAAATCTGATGTCGATTTAGGTCTTTAGATCAACATCTAGCTTTATAGATATTGACCAAACATACCAAAAGAAATACTTTGCATGTTGGTTTCTAAAAGTTCCTGTTTGGAGGGTATTGTTGAGATTTTGGAAATAAAATTATGCTCTATAAAAAGCTTTTGACTAATGCTCCACCTATTAATAGCAGCTTTTTTTTGAAATAATCACAATGCTTTTAGTTACACATCCTTTAAGGTTGGGGAACGGAAATCAGTTAGAGTTTATAAACTCCTAAGGCTATAAATTAAAGGCAAGACTTTTGATATGTTAGGTTTTTAACTTTAAAACACCAACCATGAAAGAATACTATCCCTTCAAGATTCCAGAACCTTGTCACGAGAATTGGAATCAAATGAAGCCTTCTGCAAAAGGCAGATTTTGTTCTTCTTGCGAGAAGACAGTGATTGATTTTACTAATAAGAGTACTCTGGAAATCGGTAATTATCTCAAAGAAAACTTACACCATGGAGTTTGTGGTCATGTCAATACATCACAGTTAGATCAAGTTATTTTAAAAATCCCAGCAACAACGATTTATCAGCTGCGATTTTCAACTCGGTTTTTTGCCCTAGCATTATTAATAGTCATGGGTACAACTTTGTTGAGTTGTGTTTCAGATAATGGAACGAAGCAAAAGATCGATGCGATAGAGATTATTGATTCTACAGCAAAAAACTCCAAGGATAAACCATTATCTATCAACGATAATCTTGATCATAATATCGATGAAGAAATCCCAATTACTGGCAGATTAAATGCGCCACCATCGCCGCCAGTTATTGTTATGACAACAGGAGAAATTGTCTCAATAGAAGGAGTAATGGTTTTAGAAGATCACTATTCAAATGAAGTACCTTTTGCTATAGTTCAACATCCACCTCAATTCCCGAATACTCCTAAAACTTTAACTAGAGAAGAAAGAAGAAAATCTTTTAGCGATAACATTCAGGAATTTGTAGAAATTAATTTTAATAAGAAGGTTCTTGATACAACTATATTAGGAAGGCATAAAATTTCTACTCAATTTAAAATTGATACGACTGGTCAGATCGTTGATATAAAAGTTAAAGCAAAATATAAAGTTTTAGAAATAGAGGCGTTTAGAGTTTTAAGAACTTTGCCAAATTTTAGACCTGGAAAAGATTATGACGACAATAAAGTAGCTGTCATGTATGCGTTGCCTATCATTTTTGAAAAGGAGTAATAAACTCCCGTTTTTGAATTGATCAATAATAACCGATCAAATTATAGCAATAGTCCATCAACAAATTACCAATTCATTAATTCAACAAATTGATAAATCATCTTACCTTTGAATATGTCTAAGAATTTACTTGCTACCATTAACGATCCTGCCGATTTAAGACGCTTGCCCAAAAGCGATCTGCCTGCAATTGCTCAAGAATTGAGAGCTTTTATAATTGATATAGTGGCGGCAAAAGAAGGACATTTAGGAGCAAGCTTAGGAGTGGTAGAATTGACCATTGCCTTACATTATGTATTCCATACTCCGGTAGATCAATTGGTTTGGGACGTTGGTCATCAAGCTTATGGACATAAAATTCTAACAGGTCGTAGGGAGGTTTTTCATACCAATAGAGACCTAGGCGGCATCTCGGGTTTCCCTAAACGTTCAGAAAGCGTGTACGACACCTTTGGAACCGGTCATAGCTCCACTTCTATCAGTGCTGCGCTTGGAATGGCAATGGCGAGCGCCTTAAAGAAAGAAGATAGAAAACACATTGCGGTAGTAGGCGATGCGAGTATCGCCAGCGGTATGGCATTTGAAGCTTTAAATCACGCAGGAGTGAGCGGTGCAGATCTTTTGGTTATTCTCAATGATAATGCTATAGGAATTGATCCTAGTGTGGGTGCGTTAAAAGATTATTTAACTAAGACTAAATCTGGAAAAGAAACGGGTAGCGATAATATCTTTGAATCGCTCAACTTTGATTATTCAGGACCTATAGACGGTCACGATCTACCGACCTTACTCAAAGAATTAGAAAGACAAAAAGACCTAAAAGGACCGCGGCTTTTACATGTGAGAACCGTAAAAGGTAAAGGCTTAAAACAAGCTGAAATCGATCAAGTACGCTATCATGCACCAGGAAAATTTGATAAAATTACTGGAGAAATTCCAGCTAGTGATACCAGTAAATTACCGCCTAAATTCCAAGATGTATTTGGCCATACGATAGTGGAGCTGGCTCGTGAGAATGAGAAAATAGTAGGGATAACACCAGCTATGCCAACAGGGAGTTCTATGAAAATCATGATGGAAGCGATTCCAGGTCGTGCATTTGATGTAGGTATTGCAGAGCAACATGCGGTAACCCTTGCGGCAGGAATGGCCACTCAAGGATTGGTTCCTTTTTGTAACGTATACTCTACTTTTTTACAGCGTGCTTACGACCAAGTGATCCACGATGTGGCACTACAGAAATTGCCAGTCATTTTTTGTCTCGATAGGGCCGGAATAGTAGGTCAAGATGGGGCAACCCATCACGGTGTGTTTGATCTCGCTTATTTGAATTGTATTCCAGACATGATTATTGCAGCACCTATGGATGCTGTAGAAATGAGAAACATGATGTTTACTGCTTCTCAAGGATTGGAGTTGCCTATAGCAATCAGGTACCCGCGTGGTCGTGGTAAGATCGTGAGGTGGCAACAAACTTTTAAACATCTTGAAATAGGCTCTTCTAGGCTTCTTAGAAAGGGTAAAAATATAGCTGTTATCAGTATTGGTCCTATCGGGACGATGATAGAAGAGTTGTTGGAAAAAGAAAACCTAGAGGTAACTCACTTAGATATTCGTTTTTTAAAGCCTATTGATTCTAAAGCTTTAGAAGCTATTTTTAAAGGTCATGATCACATTATTACTATAGAAGATGGCACGGTAGTAGGTGGTTTGGGAAGTGTTGTTTGCGATCTCGCTTTCGCGAAAGCGTACCAAGGAACCATTCATAAACGAGGCATTCCAGATGCTTTTATAGAACACGGCCCCACAGCCGACTTGCATAAAATGGCAGGAATCGATTATGAGGCTATTTTGAAATTGATCAAAAAATTAAATTAAGCCTTATTCAATAATAATCTTCTCTGTTTGAGAACGACCATTTGTGGTCAGTTTCATTAGGTATAAACCTGAACGTATGTCAAGCTGCAAGCTTGTCACATTAGAACTTAAGTTTTTTTCCGTTTCAAACACCTGCTGACCGCTTAGATTAAATATCTGAATACTAGTTTTAGCTAGGTCTTGACTAGAAGTAATAGTTATCGCTCCATTAGAAACAGTAGGGTAGATTTTAATCCCTAGATCATTTGTGTCAAACTCAGAGATGCTCAAGGTATCAAAAGTTCCTGTAAACATTCCGCGACCATGAGTTGTGGCAAGTATGGTATTATCGGCTGTTCTGAGATCCAGGTCCACTACTTTCACATTAGTCATTCCGTTGATAAGCGGTTGCCATGTAGGACTGACACTGTTAAAATCGCTCGTAGCATATATACCTGCTTCTGTACCTATAATTACCTCGCCAGGTAACAACGGGTTTGCGAGAATGGCTTTTACGGGTAGGTCTGGCAAGTTGCCTTCTTTTCCACTCCAAGTCGTTCCTCCATCAGCAGTATACCATATGTTTTGTACACCGTAATTGTGCATAGTAACATATATTTCTTGCTCACTAGTTCCAAATTCGACGTCTGAAATACTACCAAGAAAGTTAGGCCCTGTAATAGCAGTCCATTGCGGATTTGTAGTATTTGCATTAGTAACTACTGCCAGAGTAGATAATTCAGTTCCTACTAATAGCGTTGTGCTGGAGAGTGTGTAAGGAGATACTTTCATGGCCGTGGGTCGGTTAGAAGTTATTAGAAAATTTGTTATGGTGTTACAAGCTGCTGCGTTAGCAAATAATTGACAGGCGTCTATGGCATTATTGCCGCTAAAGTTTTTGCTATTCGAGTACAAGTAGTCTAAATTACTATCCAGTTCTGCTACATTGATAAAGTCGCCATCAGCATTGCTACCACCATCTCCACAATTAAAAGTAGCGATGCAATAACTAAAGTTATAATTAGGATAGCTCACGTATCTGTGGTTGTTGTACTGTGATGTAATTATGGCATACCCACCTGCATCATCTATTGCCACGTGCCCGCCATCTCCGCCTAGCTCCGTAATAAAATTATTCATTCCAGCTGATGCATTATCTATAGCCAAAGTACCATTGTCTTGTGAGCCGCCTACGAGATCATCTCCTGCACCAATATTGGAAGCTATGCTTCCATAGTAGAATTGTGTCACATTATAACCGTTATTTCTAGTTAGAATTGCAGTGGTCGATAAGTCAGCAGCGCTAAAAGAGTTTGCCCAAGAAACGCCACCATCGCTTCCTATGACGCCTTGATTGGGGTCTGTTGGGTGGAAAGTCAATGCGTGGATATCAGCATGTACAAAAGGGATGTTTAAATTTTCAAGTCCAAATGCATTGACCCATTTAGAGATTTGGTTCCAGGTGTTACCTCCATTTGTAGATCTAAAGGAATCGATTCCTCCGGCATAAATGATTTGATCATTACTAGGATCTACTTCTATCACTAAATCATAAAATGCTTGTCCTCTTGTAAAATCGGTGGGAGGGATGGAGCTATCTGCATCATTAGGTTCATTGATTGGGGTAGTGGTCATTAAGGCATCGATGCTTTGATATAAGTTTCCTTCACCAGCTACTTGTGCTGCTATATAAAATAGATTTTGATTTGTTGAAGACGCAGCAATTTCAATACGGTCACCACCTGTAATGGTACTTTGAAGATTCCAGTTGAGTCCATCTGTAGATTGGTACAAACGACCGCCGCCACTATTTGTTCCGGGCACTGAAATCGTACCCATATAAAGTTGATTATTAGCACTTAATTCAAAATCATTTGGAGCTACATAAAATGTCTGACCACCAAATAAATATTCCATAGACGTGTTTTCTACTCGCGACCAGCTCGGTCCATTGTCTGGGCTTCTATAAAGTCCTGCATTTTGAGCTCCTAAAATATTATTTGGATTAGATATGTTGAAGTTGGGTGATCCATAAATGGTAGAGCCTACGCCTACAAAGACTTCACTAGTTCCATTGTTATCCCATACGATGACATCGGTAATAAAGAAAATCCCAGCGGTAAACAAATTAGCAGGAGCACTTAAATTTCCTGGTCCAGCAGGAGTAATAGGTACGTTGACCCAAGTGCTTCCTCCATCAATAGTTTTATAAAGGCCATTCCCTACAGCTGCACCCGCAGTATATTGTTCACCTGTTCCTATATAAAAGGTCATGGAATCATTAGGGTCTATCGCATAAGCGCTTACATTTAGATTTGCTGCAAGGCCAGGAATTATAGTCCATACAGAATTAATATCAGTGATGTCGTTATTCACCCATAAACCGCCACCTACACCGCCGGCAAATACTCTGTTGTAATCTGTGCCATCTCCGTTATTTGCTCCTAGGTCATTAGGATCGTAAAATACCACTCTCGTTCTTCCTCCTATATTAGAAGGTCCTCTTTCTTCCCACGCTCTCGAGTTAGAACCAGGGGCACTTTTCACTATATCGGTAGCTATGCTTTTTACCTTATATGGAGTTGGTATCCCTGTCGTAGGATTCATGGTCAGTTCCCACATACGCTCATTATAAGCGTTAGGTGGTAATGAAAGTGCTTTACGTTCGGCTCTTGAAAGTTTTATAGTTTCCCTAAAAGGACTGTTTTCTAACAGTTGCCTGTGGAGCGCTCTAGCCTCTTCTATTCCTTTTTCTTCTTTATTAAAAACAAATAAGCTAATTACAGCAACTGTAAAGACTAGAATACTTGAAACAATTAGTTTTTTATTCATCTGATGGGTATTAATGCCTTAAAGTTAAGACAATTGAGAGGTTTTATTTTAAATTTTACCATTGATCACTTCAAATAAAGCAATGGACTTACTGTCTGTAAGAGAAGCGACATAACCACAAACGTCTAATATACGTTCATACTTATCAGTCCCGCTTAACCTAAGACCTTTACAAGATTTAAGAATTAATTGATCGTAGGAACTTGTCATTTCCTCAAAATCGTTGATACTGGCTTTGATAACGGCATTTAAAATATCTTGAAGAATTTTATACCCAGCAATTTCTTTTTGAACGACTTCTTCATTAGTATAAACCTTATCAACGGTAATGCTGAGAATGTCTTCAATTTGCGCTTTGTATTTGGACTTATCGGTGAGTGCATGAGGAAAATTACCAGCTAATATAGCCTCTTCATGTTCCATAAATATAGAGATACAGTCTGTTATAAGGTTGTTTATAGCTAGTGATCTCAGATAAGACAATCGCTCTGAAGTAGTTGATAACTGGGTATAAACCTCCGTTCTAATCGTATCTCTAACCAGCTTGATTAATTGTTCTAGCGCGTGATCTTCACTGATCCAGCCTAAATTTATACCGTCTTCAAAATCAATGATGGTGTAACAAATATCATCTGCAGCTTCTACCAGATAAGTGAGTGGATGTCGGTAATGAGTCTCCTCTGTACTATCGTTGTTTACGAGTCCTAGTTCGGTTGCTACATCTTTAAAATGAACTAAATCTGCTTGAAAGATGCCGTATTTTTTTTGCGAAATGTGTTTGGTAGGTCGGTACGGGAGCGATTCTTTAGGATATTTGATAAAAGCCCCAAGGGTAGCATAGGAGAGTCTTAACCCTCCAGAGGTTCCCGGACTATCTAGATTTAATAATCGGTATCCGTTAGCATTTCCCTCGTAAGAAAGTAGGTCTTGTTGCTGCTTTGGCGAAAGCGTGCTTATCAACCCAGCTCCTAGTTCTGTTTTAAAATAACTGCCTATAGCCTTTTCTCCACTATGACCGAAAGGTGGATTTCCTATATCATGGGCCAAAGCCGCTGCGGCAACTATAGCGCCAAAATCCTGTTGTTTATAGCCAGCTGCCTGCAAATCAGGATGCTTTTCTAGAATACGCTGACCAGCCATTCTTCCTAAAGAACGACCTACAACGCTTACTTCTAGGCTGTGCGTAAGTCGGGTATGAACAAATCCACTTTGGCTTAGAGGAATTACCTGTGTTTTATCTTGAAGGGATCTAAAGTGTTGAGAGAAAATGACACGGTCATAATCTACTTCAAAGCCCAGTCTTAATTCATCTTGTTGCGATCTAAGCCTAGGTTGTGAGTCGCCATATCTTTTAAGGGAAAGTAGTTGCTGCCAGTTCATTTACAGATTATTTTTTGTGCAAGATAAGAATCATTCCAAGCTATAGACTTACTGATTTTACTTTACTATTTCTTAACAATACGAATTGATGAATTAATCATAGCATAACCTGTGTACATGCATTTAGGTCGTTCATTTGCAAAATCTAATTTACACATAATGAAGAAGTTAATTTTCGCTTTATTTTTAATGCTAACTACCTTTGCTACAGCGCAAAACGGTAAAGTTGCAGGATTGATTACAGATAAAGATTTTGATGATGATCCAGTCGCATTTGCCTCTGTTCAACTTAAAGGCACGACCTTGGGTGCTCAGTCTGACATGGATGGAAATTTTTCTATTACAGCTCCAGTTGGAACCTACACGTTGGTAATAACATTTGTAGGAATGCAAACTGTTGAAATCCCAAATGTAAAAGTACAAGAAGGCTCTACTACAAGGGTTAATGTATCTATGAGTGCAGAAGCTGGAGTTTTGGATACGATTGAGATCGTAGTGACTAAAAGCAGAGAAAGTCAAGAAGCTTTGATACTTGAAAAAAAGAATTCTATAACTATAAAACAATCCATAGGTGCTGAAGAACTTTCACAAAAAGGAGTGAGCGATGCTGAAGGTGCGGTTACTAAAGTAAGTGGTGTTTCTAAGCAAGCTGGTGTAAAGAATGTATTTGTAAGAGGTCTAGGGGATCGTTACAACTCTACTTCTTTAAATGGTCTACCATTACCATCTGATGATCCTGAGTATAAAAATATCTCTTTAGATTTTTTTAGCAGTGATTTAATTGAAAGCGTCGATATCAATAAGGTTTTTGGATCTGAGATTACAGGAGATAATGCCGGTGCAAATATCAATATTGATTTGAAAGGACTTTCAGGCAGAGAGGAATTAGGAGTAGGTTTCTCTACTGGGGCAAACATGCAAACCTTGGGTGCTGAATTTAAAGGTATTGCAGGAGAAGGTTTCTTCGGTTTTAGTGATGCAGAGTTGCCTGTTACTAATCTTAATGTGTACAGTTTCAACAATCAACTAGCTCCTAGTTCAGAAAACAATTTAGTGAATTTAGGTCTTTCTATCAATGGAGGGAAACGTATAGATATAGGAGACAATTATTTAAATATCTACGGACTTTTGACATTTGACAATGGGTACCGTTTTATCGACGGTAATGTAAAAAACACGAACAGTGCCGGAAGCATCTACTTAGATCAGGATTTTGATAAATATGAGTATGAAACTTCTCAAATAGGACAGTTCAATCTAGATTACCGTTTTGGGAATAATAATATTGAGTTTTTAACGATGTACATTCATAAAAACACTCAGAGTTTTCAAGAATATGAAGGTATCAATAATCCAGAACAAGAAGGCGACCGTGTGTTTGTGAGAAGACAGCAAACGAATGACAACAATCTTTACGTGAGTCAATTATTGTCTCATTTCCAGCTAAACGATAGACTGGACCTTGACTTAAAGGGATCTTTTAATGCATTAAGAGGTAGTGAGCCAGACCGTAGAAATTTTGAATATTTATTTAGAGATGGTTTTTATTCTCCTAACATAGACTCAGGAGGTAATAACCAGCGATTCTTTAGTAAGGTACAAGAGAACGATTACAATGCAAATGCTTTGTTGAAGTATGACCTTAATACTAATGAAGAAGATGAACGACCTAACTACTTTACAGTAGGAGGAGATGTAAGATGGACACACCACATTTTTCAGGCAACCACCTTCAACCACACTTTTGACACTCGTATCGCTGTAGATATTAATGATGTAGATGCTATTTACAGTCAGCCCTCTTTAACTGCAGGAAATTTTAGATTAGAAACAGGGAGAGGAAGCGCATTAAACCCTCAGGCATTCAATCCATTTTATTACATAGGTGATAAAATCATATTTGCTGGACAAGGAAATTATGTAAAAGGATTTACTGAAAAATTCTTACTTAATGTAGGTATGCGTTTTGAAAACGTAAGTCAAGAAGTGGAATACGATACAAACATTGCTAGAAGTGCCACAAATGGTCCTTCAAAAATCGATGAGAGTCTGTTCCTTCCTAGTTTAGGAATGAAATATTCACTTAACGATGATAATATCGTCAGATTAGGGGCGAGTCGAACTTACATCATGCCTAGATTTAAGGAGATTGCTCCTTTTAGATATGCTAATCCAGGTGGAACAGCTACTCAAGGTAATCCAGATTTACAAATTTCTAATGTGACTAATTTTGACTTAGCATATGAATATTATCCTTCAAAAGGTGAGATCTTTTCATTAACAGGTTTTTATAAGAATATTGAAAACCCAATCGCTCGTACAGAAATTCCTAGTGGAGGGAATACACTTACGTACTTAAACGTAGGAGATAAGGCGACAGTATTGGGAGCAGAGTTTGAATTGCGTAAAGACATCTTCTCTAAAGAAATGCCAGAAGCAGGATTAGAAATGGACCGCGAGACTAAATTTGCTTTAGGTTTTAATGCTTCTTATATCTACAGCAAGCAAGAATTAAATGATCCTCTAGCACAGTTTACAGAAACGAGTACAGCGCTTCAAGGTGCTGCTCCATTGTTAGTAAATCTAGATATCAACTACAACACGTTTATCAATAAGAGCAATGTAAACACGGCATTGGTATTCAACTATTTTACAGAACGTGTTTATTCAGTAGGTACTCGTGGTTTTGAAAACATAAAAGAAATAGGGGTTCCTACACTAGACTTTGTAAGCTCTATAGGTATAGGAGAAAACGGAAAACTTTCCTTAAAGGCTAGAAACCTGTTGAATCCAGAATACAGACTAGAAAGAGAAGGTAATGACGGTAACATTGTGTTAAGCAATTACAAACGAGGACTTGACATTAGCCTAGGATACAGCTATAAGTTTTAAAGGTTTGGTAATCTTTAGATAACCTTAATCGCATTATTACGATGTTACTTTGTGTCAACAAACAAACTCAAAAAATTTAAATTCGACAAAATGAAAAAATTAATCTTATCCGTAATCGCAGTAGCTGCTATCGCCATTACATCTTGTGAAACTGATGATATCGTTATAAATGGTGGAGGAGACCAAGATTCTTTAAATCTTGCAGGAAACGTACTTGAAAACAGAACCCTTACATCTGGTAATGCTTATGTGCTTAATGGACCTATGTTTATCAAAGATGGTGCAACTTTAACTATTGAACCTGGTACTACTATTACAGCACAAGCTGGAGGTACTGACGTTTATTTATTAGTAGAAAGAGGTGGACGCATCGTAGCAGATGGAACTGCTGCTGCACCTATTAGATTTACAAGTTCTTCAAGAACTCCAGCCGCTTGGGGTGGGGTTATTATCAACGGAAATGCTTTTATATCAGGACAGAATCCACAGGGACAAAATGAAGCCGGTACAGAGGTAAACACAGGTATTCTTTTCGGTGGTGATAATGATACAGAAGATTCTGGAATCTTAGATTACGTCATCATTGAATATACAGGTGCACGTATCGATGGGGATGCAGAGCACAATGGTCTTACGCTTAACGGTGTAGGCTCAGGTACTACGCTTTCTAACATCTGGATTGCAAATGGTGATGATGATGCTATTGAATTCTTTGGTGGATCTGTAGATGCTTCTAACATCTTTGTACTAAACGCAAAGGATGATATGTTTGACGTAACTCAGGGTTATAGAGGTACATTAACTAATCTTTACGGAGTACGTGAAGCAGGTTATGTTGCTGTAACTTCTGACCCAAGAGGAATCGAGGCAGATGGTAACCTTGATGGTAACTCTCCATCAGATAATACACAGTCGGTGTTCACGGTAAATAATATAACAATTGCTACTTCTGGGAACAGTGTAGATTTCTCTGACTTGATTAAAGTACGTCGTGGTGCAACAGCTACTATCAATAACGCGCTTGCAGGTACATTCGGTACAGCAACAGCTTCTGATTTTATCGATCTAGAAGACTCGAGAGGTAATTCAACTGCTGCAACTGTTATAAATGTAACAGCAAATGGTACCGCAGACGGTACAGATATAAAAAATACTCCAGCTGCTACGGTAACTGTAACAGGTACTAATACAGGAACTGACGCAACTCTATTTGCATGGACAGGTTATATATTCTAGTACTATTCTAAACATCATTTCAAAAGGCTGCTCTATCGAGTGGCCTTTTTTGCGTTTATAGAGCTTTGTGTTGTTCCGCTTTCGCCTAGAGCTGCCTCAGGATAAACTTCTATTTTTAAATAAGAAAATAGAAAGCGATATCACCAACAAACAGCTTTATTAATAACAGTAGCATAACATTTAATAGTAGCAGATAGCCGACTTTTGCAAATTGATTAAACAAAAGAAATGTCAGATATTTATATTTACATGCTTATCATTCTTGCGGGACTTGCTGTTACAGATCTTGTAGTAGGAGTGAGTAATGATGCCGTTAACTTTTTAAACAGTGCCATAGGTTCTAAAGCCATCAGTTTTAAAACTATTATGATTATTGCAAGTGTGGGAATAGCCTTTGGTGCGCTTTCTTCTAGTGGTATGATGGAAGTGGCTCGTAAAGGGATTTTTGTTCCTGGCGAATTCTA